>JBASRP010000485.1:0-4613 GCA_049273905.1 Actinomycetota bacterium | reverse complement strand
GGCCTGCGCCGAACCGACGCCGGTGGCCGGCAGATGCCCCTTGCTCGCAAGGACGCGGGTGCGCGGCTGCGGCGCGGGCGCCTTCACGCCGGCGATGCCGGTCGAGGCCGCGCCGACGACGTCCACGTCCATGTGGAAGCGGCTCATCTTCCCGGGGTTCGCGGGGCTGGTGTCGGACACCGCCAGCCACACGACGGCCGGCAGTGTCACGTCCTCCCAGTCGCTCGTGTCGACGCCGTCCGGACTGTCGGCGAGCAAGCTCATCTTCGCCGGGTTCTCTTTGTCCGTCGGCGTGTACAGGAGGCCGGCCGGCACCATGTGCTGCGTGTAGCCGGACACCGTGGAGTCGATCTCGATCCCGCGGCTGTTGAAGACGAAGACATCCATCTGATCCTTGCCGGCCAGGTCGTACACCGACAGGTCCACGCGCTGCGTGCCCTTCGGCAGGTACAGCGGGATCATCGTCCAGTCGGTGTGGATGTCACCGGTGGGGTCCTCGAAGCCGACGATCGAGTAGTCGGTGTCCTCGTAGGCCCAGATCGGAGCTTCGATCGACGAGCTGCCGCGCAGATTTGGCTCGAGCATCCGCACGAAGAACTGGATCGGGATCCGGATCTGCTGCCGGACCTTGCCAAGCTGCACGGTGCCGAGCATCGTTGCCTCGTAGGCGCCGGGCTTCGCGTTCGACGGAACGCGCAGGCCGAACGTCGCGGGGACGTCCTTGCCGCGCAGCGCCATCACGGACTTCGGGAGCGAGAACCACGACGCCGGCGCCGCGGTCATGCCGGCGGGCTCGGGGTCGGTCACCATTGTGAAGGTGATCGTCGCCTTCGGCTGCATCTTCGGCGCGCCGTGGAAGAGGAACGTCGTCGAGGACGACCCGCCCGGCGGCAGGTCGTTCATCGCCCACGACGGCTGCAGCTCGTGGATGTTGTCGAGAGGCCCGCGCTGCGGCGTGTACGCGGTGACGCCCCTCGTCAGCGCGAGCAGAGCGGCCGGCGCGTTCACGCGCCCGGCGCCGGTGCCCGTGACGCCGACCGAGCCGGCGTTGCGCGTCGGATACTGCTCCTCCGGCGTACCGATTCCGTTCTTGATGAGCGTCCCGAAGATCAGGCCGATGACCGAGCCCTCGTACGCCTTCGTCCCCGCGGTGTTCGCGAGCGCTGCCTTCAGGCGGTAGTAAGCGGGCACGGCGCCGAACCCCTTGCGGTAGCCCGACGCGACCAGCGCGGCGACGCCGGCCGCCGACGGCGCCGACATCGAAGTCCCCGACAGCACGGCGTAGGTCGGATCTTGCGAGAAGTTGTGCCTGTGGAGGATGTCGCCGGCGTGGACCTCGCCGCCGAGGAGCGACTCGGGCGCCACGATGTACACGCCGGGCGCGACGACGTCGGGCTTGACCAGACGGTCGCCGCTCGGGCCGCGCGAGCTGAACCCGGCGATCCCGATCGCGCCGTTCTTCCGCGCGTTCGGAACGACGTTGCCGAGCTCGCCGTGCAACGTCTGCGACGTCGGGTGGTCGAGGTCGAAGTCGGCAACAGCGGCGCCAACCGCGAGCGACTGGCTCGCGACCGCCGGCGAGCCGACGCTGCCGAGAACAGGCCCGGAGTTCCCCGCCGAGATCACGAACAACGTGTTGTACTTCTGCGCCAGCGCGTTCACGAGCACGGCTTCGGCGTCCTCGTTCGTGACGAGCTCCGCGCCCGAGTCGGGGAGGCCGTAGACGCGGCCGCCGCCGAGGCTCATGTTGATCACGTCCGCGCCGGCGCCGCCCTCGGACTTCTCCATCGCGAGGTAACGCATCCCGGCCATCACGTTCGAGTTCAGGCAGACGCCGCCGGCGTTGCAGACCTTCGCGACGCTCAGGAGCGAGCCGGGCGCCATCCCCGGATACAGGCCGTTCTGCCCTGCACGGCCTTCGGCGGTCCCGGTTGCGATCCCGGAGACGTGCGTGCCGTGGCCGTTGTCGTCGTACCCGGGCACCGGGATGCACGTGCCGATCTCCCGGCCGTGGAACACCGGATCGTCCACGAAGATGTTCGGGAGTGCCGTCTGGCAATCGGCGAAGTTCGACTTCTTCGGACCGCCGGCCGCCCAATTTCCGAAGTCCAAGTCGTCGAGGTCCGGGTGCAGCGAGTCGAGGCCCGAGTCCGCGACGCCGAGCGTCACGCCGGAGCCGTCCACGCCGGCCGACCACAGGTCGACGGCGCCGACGTCGATCGTTCCGCGCTTCGACTGATCCTTCCATGGCTTCGCGGCCGCGGCCGACACGTATTGGACGCTCGCCGAATGGAGCCGTTGCAGCCGGTCGACCTGGAGCCGCTCGACGCGCGCGATGCCGGTGACGCGCGCCAGCGCCGCCAGCGGCGACATGAGAGCGACCGTCGAGATCTCGGGGAAGGCCACGCGCACGCGGGCGCCGGCCTTCGTCAGGTCGCGGAGGATCGAGCGGTCGAGCGATCCCTTCACCGTCGCGAGGTAGTAGACGTCCCCGCGCCGGAAGCTGCGGACCGCAGCGGCGAGCTCTGTGGTGTTCTCGTAGCCCCCGTTCGCGACGAGAGCGCGCATCGTCGAGGAAAGCTTCGACAGGTCGAGGGCGGCGGCCGGCGAGGCCGTCCGCAGGGACAGCGGCACAAGCAGGGTGAGCGCGATGAACAGAGCAGCGCGACGACGCATGGGGGATCCTCCCTGGTCTCCTATAGGGAGAACGAGGCGAGGCAGAACCCCGGCGTGTGATCCTGGGGGGAGCTTCCGAACGCCGCGGCAAGGCCGGACGAACGGGACGAAAGAAACCGGCGCTACTTCTGCTGCCGGCGCTGCCAGCGGGTCTTCTTGAGCAGCTTCTTGTGCTTGTGTTTGCGCATCTTCTTGCGGCGCTTCTTGATGATCGAACCCATAACCATCCCTTGTGAGATCGCGCGGAATCCTACCGGCAAACGGTTGCCGGCTCTAATCAGCCGGTTTTATCAGTCGGAAACGAAGATCTCCCGCAGATCGACGCGTGACGTGTCGAAGTCCGAGGTCACGCGCATCGAGCCCAGACGAAGGGCTTTCGCTCCTTCGGCGACGGTCGAGATCATCCGCAGGGCTCCCTCGCGGTACTCGAGGATGCCAAGGCCCATGCAGCTCCCCTTCCCGTCCTCCATCCCGACGATCAATCCGTCCAGCATCGTCATGTCCACGTCGGGCGGGATCTGCGGGATGAATACGCTCGGCTTCACCTTCCAGCGGTGGACCGGCGGCTCGAAGAAGCTCTTCAGCTTCTCGCGGCGGTTCGCGATCCGCTCGTCGACCGTCGTGATCCGGACGCTGTCCGGAATCGGCAGGCACTCGACCTCGACCGGCATGGTGCGGCGGATCGCGCCGAGGATCGGCTCGAGCTCCTCACCGCGCTGGAACCCAACCACCCAATCCGGGCGCAGGTTCTCGATCTTGTGGAACTTTAGGATCTGTCCCAGCGTCCCGCCGATCAACCCCGTGGTGTCGACGAGGATCACGTCCGCGCCCGATCGGCGGGCGTCCTCGGCGAGCTTGCCGGCGCCGACGACGAGCGGCAGCAGGTGACCCTGCGGGCTCGTATCGCCCACGAAGTAGATCTCGTCCGGGCGCGCGAGCGCCTCGGCGGTCAGGTCTGCGTCGCCGTTGACGTACTTCAGCCCGATCGTTGTCGGGGGGCCGACGGTGGTCTGGCCGACGTCGGTGTCCAGGTAGGCGACGGTCCGTCCCACGCGGACGGCGACCGCCGCGACCATCTTGCAGAAAGTCGTCTTCCCGGAGTCCATGCCGCCGAGTGCGACGGCAAGGCCTCCCTTTTCGACGACGTGCGCGATAAGGGTCTCGTAGGCATCCATTCCACTCGCCTCACGATCACGAAGTGCTCCGTCTCAATGGAGGCGGCGTGAGGCTCGCGGGCGAAGGACCGCGTGCGTCGGGACGATCGTCGGCTAGACGGCTTTCACGTAGCTCGAATCGAGGTACTTCTCGACGTCGTCTTCTCGGACACGGAATGCTCGGCCTATCCGGACGGCAGGGATCTTTCCAGACCGGATCAGGCGATACACGGTCATCTTCGAAACCCGCATACGCTCAGCGACCTCCAAGGCGGTAAGAAACCGGGGGCCGCTGGGCGAGGGAGACCTCGCCACCGTTCTCCTTCCGCTTACAGTGCGCGCATCGTAGCACCCGCCTCTTACCAGCCGAAAGGGAATCGAGGCGTTTCGCGGGTTGTGCCGTGGATGCCGATTCGCCCGAAGCGCTCGGGTCGCGATCAGCCCCGGATCGCTTTGAGGAGGACCTCGGTGAGGGGGTCGTAGAGCGAAGGCGCCACGTTGTCGTCGAGCGGGACGACCACCTCGATCTTCCGCCGGGCCTTGGCGACGGCGATGGCGGGGTCGTTGACGTCGTTGAAGGCCAGCGTCTCGAGGCCGCTCTCGATCGCCGCCCCGGCGAAGCCGTGGTCGGCCATAACGAGATCGGGCGGCTCGCCGGCCTCGAGGAGCGCCCGCATCGGCCAGGCCTCGTGGGTGTGGAGCAGGCGGGCGCCGTCTCCGAGGACGCCGACCCCGTCGAGGTACAGGACCCTCAGGCCGCCGCCGTGGCGGTCGCGCCCCAGC
>JBASRP010000476.1:0-3620 GCA_049273905.1 Actinomycetota bacterium | reverse complement strand
CGACGCACATGTGCGCGGTTCGGGCGCTTTGGCGCAACTCGCCGCGGCCGCGCACCTTGGTGATCTGACGAGCGTTTACCTTGCCCTCATCCGCGGGGTCGATCCGACGCCCGTCGATGCGATCGCGCGGCTCAAAGCCGAAGTCTCCTGATACGCTTGCCCGCCTGACCCAGCACACATCCCGGGGGGGAACGATGTCCGACATCGCCGACAAGAAGCTGGCCGATCGCGGCCGCATGCGCATCGACTGGGCCGAGAACCACATGCCGGTCCTGCGTGAGATCCGGGCGCGCTTCGCGAAGGAGAAGCCGCTAAAAGGCCTCACGATCGCCGCGTGTCTGCACGTCACGACCGAGACCGCGAACTTGATGCGGACACTGCGCGACGGCGCGGCGACGGTGATCCTCGCGGCGTCGAACCCACTCTCGACGCAGGACGACGTCGCCGCGGCGCTGGCCGACGAGGGCATCGAGACCTACGCGATCAAGGGCGAGGACAACGACACGTACTACAAGCATCTGAACGCGGTGCTCGACGCGCACCCCGTGATCACGATGGACGACGGCGCGGACCTCGTGTCCGTGTTGCACTCGCAGCGCGACGACCAGACGGGCGAGGTGATCGCCGGCACCGAGGAGACGACGACCGGCGTGATCCGCCTGCGGCAGATGGCCGCGGAGAACGTCCTCAAGTACCCGATCGTCGCCGTCAACGACACGCCGACGAAGCACCTGTTCGACAACCGGTGGGGGACCGGGCAGTCGACGCTCGACGGCATCACGCGCGCGACGAACATCCTGTGGGCGTCGAAGACCGTCGTCATCTGCGGCTACGGCTACGGCGGACGCGGCCTCTCGACGCGCGCGCGCGGCCTGGGCGCGCAGGTGATCGTGACCGAGGTCGACGCCGTGAAGGCGCTCGAGGCGACGATGGAGGGCTTCCGCGTGATGCCGATCGCCGAGGCGGCGCGCATCGGCGACGTGTTCATCACCGTGACCGGCGACCGCGACGTGCTGCGGCGCGAGCACTTCGGGCTGATGAAGGATGGCGCGATCCTCGCGAACACCGGGCACTTCGACGTCGAGATCGACAAGGTTGCGCTTCGCGAGCTCGCGACGGGGACGAAAGAGGTGCGCGACCATGTCGTCGAGCATCTGATGAGCGACGGGCGTCGGCTGTATCTGCTGGCCGACGGGCGTCTGGTGAACCTCGCCGCCGCTGAAGGGCATCCCGCGGTCGTGATGGACATGTCCTTCGCCGATCAGGCGCTGTCGGTCGAGTGGGTCGCGAAGAACGCGGCGACGCTCGAGAACCGTGTGTACGACGTGCCCGACGACATCGATCGCGACGTCGCGCGGCTGAAGCTCGCAACGCTCGGACTCGAGATCGACGCCCTGACGCCCGAGCAGGAGCGGTACCTCTCGTCCTGGCGCGAAGGCACCTAGCCCGGCTTTAGCGATGGCGGAGACGCGCGGGGGCGAGGGGACTCCGTACCCGACGTTCAACCTCGATGTCCCGCCGCCGTCGCCGAACGGGCATCGCAAACGTGATGCGTTCTTGCGCGGCGGCGCATTCGGCGGTGTGCCCGCGGGGCTCGGGGTCACAGGATTCCTGGCCGCGTCGATCGTGCCGCGGCTCTCGCTGCTGAACTTGGCCTACTTCAATCCGTGGCAGCGTCCGGTCGTCGCGTGCGGCCTCGGCGGCGTCGCGGCCGGCGCCTCGCGGCGCTTGCGATGGCCGTCGGCGTGCCTCGTCGGCAGTCTGACCGCCGCGCTCGGTCTGTGGATCGTGTACGGCGTGACACGCCTCAACAACCCTGTCCTTTTCGTCGAACGCGATCCCGTTCGCGTGGTTCTGGCCGACCTTGCCCGGCTCGCCGCGTTCGCCCTTCCCGCCGGGGCGGTGGGGGCGCTCGCCGGATGGACGCTCCGCAGGCAGGTCGCGGCTTTCCGGCGCCGCCGGCGCGAACCGATCACCCAGCTTCCGGGATTCGAGCCCTAGCGGAACCCCGCGTGGACCCCGTTACACTGCCCGGCGGAATGCGCGCCATCGACTGGGACGCCGGGACCATCCGGATCATCGATCAGACCCTTCTCCCCGCGCGGGAAGAGGTGCTCACGATCACGACCACCGCTGCGCTCGCCGACGCGATCCGCAGTCTCAAGATCCGCGGCGCGCCCGCGCTGGGGATCGCCGGCGCTTACGGGGTCGCGCAAGCTGCGTATCGGTCGCAGGCGACGACGCCGCAAGGGGTGTTGCGCGACGCGGAGCAAGCCGGCCGCGAGCTCTCCGTCACGCGCCCGACCGCGGTCAACCTCGGGTGGGCGATCGAGCGTGTGCTGAAGCTCGCCCGCGAGCGCGCGCGTGACGCCGACAAGGACAAGCTCGTCGTGCTGCTCGAGGAGGAGGCGCAACGGATCGCGCAAGAAGACGCGAACGCGTGCCTCGCGATGGCGCGCCACGCGCTGCGCTACATCCCGCAAAAGGCCGTCGTCCTGACGCACTGCAACACCGGGTTCCTCTGTACGGGCGGCTACGGGACGGCCCTCGGCGCGATCCGTCTCGCGCACGAGGAGAGGCGCGAGATCGCGGTGCTCGCCACCGAGACGCGCCCGCTGCTGCAAGGCGCGCGCCTCACGACGTGGGAGTTGCAGCGGCTCGGCATCCCGCACGCGCTGATCACCGACGGCGCGGCGGCCGGTTTGATCGCGCGCGGCGAGGTGAAGGTCGTGATGGTCGGCGCCGACCGCATCGCGGCGAACGGCGACGTCGCGAACAAGGTTGGGACGCTCGCGCTCGCCCTGGCGGCGAAGGACGCCGGCATCCCGTTCGTGGTCGTCGCCCCGACGTCGACCGTCGACCTCTCGCTGCGGTCCGGCGACAAGATCCCGATCGAGGAGCGCGCGGCGTCCGAGGTCACCGGGATCCTCGGCCGCCCGGTCGCGCCGGCGGGCACCTACGCGGTCAACCCGGCGTTCGACGTCACACCGGCCAGGCTGATCACCGCGATCGTGACCGAGAACGGCGTGGCGACGCCGCCGTTCGCCTCGAGCCTCAAGACCGCGGGGACAGGCCCGGGTCCATCCGCGCCGCGGCGAGCGGCGCCTCGGAAGGCGGCCTCTCCGAAGAAGCCGGTCGCGAAGAAGGCGACTCCTCCCAAGAAACCGTCGAGGAAGAAGCCGGCAGCCAAGAAGGCGACGGCCAAGCGTCCTGCGGCCAAACGCCCGGCTGCTCGCAAGAGGCGCTGATCTCGGTGCAACCCTCCCGGCCGTTTCCGCGTCTGTCCGGGTGAGGAAAGCGGGGAGCGGTGGCTGAACGGGACGACGAATTCAGGGGCTTCTTCGAAGCGGAGTTCCGGCCGCTGCGCCGTCTCGGTTACCTGCTCACCGGCGATTGGATCGAAGCCGAAGACCTCGCTCAGGAGGCGATGGTGCGCACGTACCGAGCCTGGTCGCGGATCCGCGAACGTGAGCGGCCCGGCGCGTACGCGCGGTCGGTGCTCGTCAACCGCCGTCGCTCGATGCTGCGGCGTTCGGTCGTCGCGCAGAAGCACCTCCAGACGCTGCGTTCGGAGGAGTACCGCCCCGACTTCGGTGAAGAGGGCATGGTCCTGTGGGACG
>JBASRP010000243.1:0-16093 GCA_049273905.1 Actinomycetota bacterium | reverse complement strand
CCACCGGTGGAGCGCCCGACAGGCCGCAAGACGGCCGGCTCGCCGGCCACGGCCGCTGCGCCGACCTCCGCACCCGAACCCGAGAAGCAGCCGGCAGCTGGGCGCCGTGGAGGCCTGACGGTCGTTCGCCCCGAGCCGGAGCCCGAAGAGGAAGAGGCCGCGGAGACGTTCGAGGAGACCGTCGCGGAAGCCCGGGAGGAAGAGATCGAACCCACCCCGGCTGCGTATCCGCCGTCGACCGCAGAGATGATGCGCGACCGCCTCGAGGAGCTGACGCCCGCGCCGAGCACAACGAGCGCTCCGCCCGCAGCGCCCGACGTTCCGCAGGAGCCGACCGTTCCGTCGGCCCCCGCGGCGCGATTCGAGGTTCCGGAGCCCGAGCCGCAGCAGGGAGCGCGCTGGCGTCGTAAGCGCCGGCCTCAGCAGCCCGTCGTTCCCGAGGAGACCGAATCGCCGCTCGTCCGACGCCTGAAGGCCGCAGCGGCGTGGGGACGCGAGATCGAAGAGCTTCTCAGCGAGCTCCCCGTTCTCGAAGACCTGTGGGAGATGGCCGACGCGCTTGCCGGAGATGTCGAGTCGCAGTTCTCGGCGCAGGTCGCCGCGGTCTTCGTGTACGGCGAGGAGGGCTACCAGGCGGCTGCGCATCGCGGGCTTTCGCGCGTAGAGGCGGGGATGGTCGTGCCCGAAACGCAGCCGCTCTTCAGCGATGTCATCCGGACGCAGGAAGGGATCCTGATACAGCCGGTAGATCTCGCACAGGGTCTGGTTTCCGGGATCGGCGGCGCGCGCACCGAGGCGATGATGGCGGCACCGGTCGTCTCCGAGGGTGCGTGCATCGCAATCATCGTCGTCGGCGGCGACCGGTTCGCCGAGACCGATCTCGACCGCTTGAGCGACCTGGCCATCGAAGCCGCGCCGGGTCTCGCCGTCGCGCGGCTTCTCCAGCGCTTGAGCGGCCGCTCGCTCGGCTAAACGCGCCCCAGGAGGGCCACATGGCACCTCTCGGAAGAGACAAGGCCGATCTAGCGCTCGTCCTCCCCTGTTATAACGAGTCGCGCCGGCTCCCTCGCGCTCTCGATCGCCTCGAGGCGATGGCGGCCGAGTCGGGCGTGTCCGTTCAGCTCGTCATCGTCGACGACGGCAGCACGGACGACACCGCCGAAATTGCACTGTCGCGGCCGTCTACGGAGACGATCAGCTTTGAACTCGTGCGCATCACGCACCGCGGGAAGGGCGCGGCCGTTCGCGCAGGCATGTCGGTCGTTCAAGCTCCCGTCGTCGGCTATTGCGACGCCGATCTGAGCGCCGGGCCCGAGACGATCCTCGATCTGTACGCGAAGATCAAAGGCGGCGCGGACATGGCCATCGCCTCGCGGGAAGCGGAGGGATCGGTGCTCGTCGTGCGGCAGCGCTGGTACCGGGAGCGCGCGGGCCGGGCGTTCAACCTCATCTTGCGGACTCTCTGCCGGATCCCTTTCAAGGACACACAGTGCGGCTTGAAGCTCATGCGCGATGACGTCGCCGGAGCCGTCTTCCGGAATCAACGCTTGGACGGCTTCGCGTTCGACGCAGAGGTCGTGATCCTCGCCGTGCGACTCGGATTCTCGGTCGAGGAGGCGCCGTTGCATTGGGCGCACGACGACGACAGCAAGCTGTCGTTCCTGCGGGACTCGTTCCGTATGGCGCGGGACATGTTCCGCATCGTGCGCCGGCTCCGGAAGGGAACCGTGCACCGGCCCGGTGTCCCGACCGAAGAGGCGATCGACAGGATGGCTGCCTCGGAGCGTGGCCACTGGTGGTACGCGGCGAAACGAAGCATCGTGATCGAATCCCTCGCCTCCGCATCTGCCGGACCGTGCCTCGACGTCGGCTGCGGCGGCGGTGCCACCCTGGCCGAGATCGCGCATGAACGACCCGTCTTTGGTGTCGATCTGTCTCTGCGTGCTCTCGGTCATGCGCGCGAGAGCCATATCGAAGCGCTTGCCCAGAGCGAGGCGGGCTCGTTGCCGTTCCGTTCGGGGACATTCCCGGTCGTCCTCGCGCTGGACGTGGTCGAGCACCACGCGCGTCCCGAGATCCTCCTCGCCGAGATCCGGCGCGTCCTGGATCCGTCGGGGACCCTCGTCGTCACGGTCCCGGCGTACCAGTGGATGTGGAGCTACTCGGATCACGTCCTGGGCCACTACCGTCGCTACACGCGGAAGGCGCTCGCCAAGGAACTGACCGATGCGGGCTTCCGCGTCGTACGACTCACGCACTTCCATTCCTGGCTGGTCGGGCCGGCCTGGCTCTTCCGGCGGCTCCGGTCGCTGATCGGAAAGACATCGTCGGCCGACGACTTCGAGGTCCCCGGCCCGCTGAACGGACTGCTGCGCGGGATCACGCGTCTCGAGATGGGGATGCTGCGGCGCCGCGACATCCCGTTCGGCTTGTCCATCCTCGCGGTGGTGCATCCGGACGCCCGCGCGGCCGGCGCATGACGATCGCCGGCGACGCCATCTCGACGGACGCCGTCCCTTCAACGGAACGCCCCGATCGGCTTCAGAAACGGGTGCGCCGCCTTGCGCCGTACTTGGTCGTGGCGCTGCTCGCGCAGATGGCGTTGGCGATGCTGCTCGGGGCTGCCAAGGACGCCCCAACGTTCGATGAGACGACCCACATCGCGTCCGGGATCCTCAACGTCCGCGACCGCGACCTGCGCTGGAACGCCGAGCATCCGCCCTTGACGAAGGTCCTCGCGGGTCTGGCCACCCTCGGCTCGAACGTCCGGATCCCGACCGACACCGCCGCGTACCGGGAGGGTGAGGAGGTCGACTTCGCGCGAGCGCTGTTGTACGAGAACGGTAACGACGCGAACCATCTGATCTGGCTTGCGCGCCTGCCGTTCATCCTCCTGACGCTCCTCTTCGGCTTGATCGTTTACGGATTCGCGCGCGACCTCTTCGGCCAGAGCGGCGCTCTTGTCGGGCTGGCCCTGTACTCCTTCTGTCCCACGGTGCTCGCGCACGGCCGGTTGGTCCATGCCGACATGCCGCTGGCCGGCTTTCTCCTCGCCACAGCGTGGTTCCTCTGGCGAGCCTCGACACGCGGCTCCCGCTGGTTCGCCCCCGCATGCATCGTTTTCGGGTTGGCCTTACTCACGAAGTTCACCGCTTTGCTCGCGCTGCCTCCCGTCCTGTTGTTGGCGTTCTGGACCAGGTTCGCGCGCGACGGTGTAACGCGAGCGCGGCTGGCGCGGGGGGCGCTCCGTGCGATCGTCATGCTGGCTTCGAGCGTCGCGATCGTCTGGGCCGGGTATCTCGCCGTCAGCCCACGACTTCGTTTCGAGACGACCTACTACGACTTCTGGGGCAGCAAGGCTCAAGGGATGACCGCGCAGGTGGTCGACGCCCTCCCTCTGCCGCGCGCGTATCGTGCCGGTCTTAGGTTCACGACGACCTACGACCAGCAGTCGCTCCATCCCGCCTTCTTGTTCGGCCGCGCGTACCGCGGCGGCGACGCAGCCTTCTTCCCCCTGAGCCTCGTGTCGAAGACACCGATCGGCTCCCTCGCATTGTGGGCCCTCGGGGCCGGGGCGTTGCTCCAAGCCCGGAAGAAACGCGCGCTCGCATTCCTAGCCCTGATCCCTTTGGGTTTGCTCGCCTTCTCTGTCATGTCGAACACCAACATCGGCATCCGTCACGTCGCCGTCGTGCCCGTCTTCGCCGCGGTCGTCGCGGGAGGAGTCACCCTTCAGTTCGAAAACCGGCGAATCATGATCGCCACCGGACTGCTTCTGGCCTTCGCCGCCGTCAGCGTCTGGCTCTCTTTCCCCTCGCACATCGCGTACACGAATGAGTCCTTCGGCGGGATGGCAGCGGCGCCAAAACGCTTCGCGGATTCGAACGTCGACTGGGGTCAGGATCTCAGGAGACTCGCCGACCATATCGCGCTGCATCCGGAGCACCGGCCGGACTGGATCCTCTACTTCGGATCCCCGCCGCCGTCCGGGTACGGGATCGGCGCGCGAGACATCACCAACGCCCCGCGCGACAGTGTTCACGGGCTCGCTGCGGTCTCTGTGTCCTGGCTCAACCTCGAGCCCGAGAAGTGGAGCTGGCTCGTCGAGGGCCGACAACCGATCGCGAGGGTCGGGCCGTCGATCCTGCTCTACCGCATCCCGTAGTTAGGTCTCGCACCCCGACGGCGGGGACACACGGCTGAAGGTGATGCTCCGCCGATCCTGTCTGTCGACCATCCACCCAGGCGAGAGCTGGAGGACCCGCGCCAGTGGCTGGATGGGGCGCACGAGGACGTGGGTCGTGCAGGTTTTGTCGAGTTCCCCGTCCCACCCGGGGAACGCGGCGATGGTACGCGCGTACCGAACGGCCCGCTCGCGACCGTACAGGTCCACCCGGGTGTCGTAGAACACGTGCACGTTGGGCCAGTCCTGATCGATGACCAGCCCGGCCCAGGCGTCCTGGGTGAACAAGCGGACGCCCGGCCGGTCGAGTGCCTCGATGGCGGCCACCGGGAACGCCGGGTCGACGATCTGGTCGAGGTCGTCCGACGACGGGAACCCGCGGCCACCGACCAAACCGAACGCAACCACGATGACGACGATCGCGACGACACCGAATAACGGCGACATCGCCGTCGACGGCGGACGTTTCCCGCGGAGCTGTTCAAGTGTCCCGGGGAGGTAGCGCGCGGCGACGAACCCGAGGACGATGGCCGCGACCGCGAGGTTCCGCACCGCCTGAAGCGCGAGAACCGTGAAGGCGAGGGCGAGCGCAACGTCCGTCGGGTCCGGACGCGTGGGGTGGAGCGCCAACGTCGCAATGGTCACCAGAAGGAGGACCAGGAACAGGAACGAGCTCAGCTCGTGGAAGTCCGGTGAGAACCACTCCGTCACCACCTGGCTGACGTCGCGGACGAGCCGGTACGAGTGAAGGAGCAGACCCGGGCCGCGCGGGTTCACGAGGATCGCGACGGCGGACACGCCGGTCACAGCCGCGAGACGCTTCGTCCACGCGCGATCGCCGCCGGCCCAGTTGAAAGCCAGCTTCAGCGCCTCGACGACGGCGACGAGTCCGATCAGACCGATGCCGAGGATCACCATGCCGTGGAGGTTGGCCCACACGACGGCGATCGGAACGACCCACCAGATCGACCGATCGCGACGGTCGATAAGCAACAGCAGCAACGCGACGAACGTGAACGAGAAGAGGTTCGGACGCTCGGTCCAGTTCGCGGACCCGCCGTACGCGACAAGTGCCAGAACCACCCATGTTCCGATGGTGTTCCCCATGCGCCGCACGAGGAGGCGGCCGACGATCGCGTAGATGAGCAACAGCATCAGAGCACGCCAGAAGAAGATCCCCCACAGACCGAACGCGTCGCGGATGCCGTGGAGGATGACCTCGGATCCCCACTCCTGGACGACCCAGTCCTTCCCGGGGACGGTGTACGAGTACGCGTCCGCGTGCGGGATCGAATGGGTCCCGGCGATGATCGACCCCGTCTTCAGATGCCACCACAGATCCGGATCGGACAACGTCTGCGACAGCATCTTCGCCAGCACCGACCCCAAGACGGCTATGGCCGCGACCGACGGCGGCGCGAGCATGCGTGCCCAGACGGAGCCGCCATCGGATGACGCGCCGCTCGGCCGATTCGACGCCGCAACCTCTGTCGTCATGCTGCGATAACCCTGTCCGCCGTCTGGCCGTCGCTGCGCTCGGGAGCGAGAGCGAACAGGAGTCCACCGACGCCGGCGACCCCGAGAAGACGGACCACGCCGCCGACGGGATGGTGGATGAAGTTGATCCACGCCTGTCCGAGCGAGGTGTCCGCGAGGGCCGACGGGAACAGCGGCCCGCTATCGAATCCGAAATCATTGGGCGCCGCACCGAACGTCATCGTCATGATCGACAACGCGCCGAGGAGTAGAGCGATCATCCGCAGGCGTTCGGAGCGAGCAAGGCCGTAGGCGGTCAGCACTACCACGAACGGCACGACGTCGAGCAGAAGCCGATAGCCGAACTGATTCGTTCCGCCGTACCACGCAGACCATCGAGATGTGAAAAGGATCACGGCGAGGCTCGAGACCGCGAGGACGATCATCCTTCTCTCCACGAAGCTCGAGATCCGTCGGACGGCCAGCAGCGCGCCGGCGATCCCGACCGCGAGGATCGGCGAGTAGGCGAGGATGCCACGATACCAACCGAACATGAGACCCCAGAGCGCCCGCGGGACATCGGCATGGAATCCCACGCCCGCCTCAGAGTATCCGCCGGAAAGCCACGATCCCCAGATCCATCTGTTCTGGATCAGAACGGCCGCGATGGCCGGAGCGGCGGCCGCGGCGAAGAGGAAACCCTTCCGGCGCTCCTCGACGAGATAGAAGACTCCGACGCAGAACAAGGGGATGAACAACGGCAGACGGATGAACGCCGCCATCGCGAAACCGAATCCGGCGAGCGCCGGCGCCGCTTTCGTGCGGGAGAAGAGGCCCGTCAGCCCGATGGCTTGAAACAATGAAGCCGGCCCCGTCTGGAAGAAGCCCATCGCGGCCACCGGCCACATCGTCGTCCCAAACGCGTAGATCACCGTCGAACCAACGGCGATCGCACGCGGGAAAAGCTGCAGCAGCAGCCGCAGCAGGATGAGCGCACCCGCGACGACGAACGAGATGGACGCTACCGCTTGCAGAGTTCTATCCGACACCGATGTCCGAGCGAGGATCGCGTAGAGGGGAAGAACCGGCAGGCTCACGCCGATACCGTAGATCGAATAGCGATCTCCGTCGTGCGTTGCGACGTTCCGGCGGTTCGGGATCTTGTCTCCGTACCGTGTCAGATCCACATCGCCGTGCAACGCGAGGGCGCGCGTCTGATAGCTGGTCAGATCCGTGTCGCTGATGTTTCGGAAAGAGAAGGTTGCGACGTAGAAAGCCCCCATAAGGGCGAAGAGGATCGCCCAGGTGGCCAACCCTCCTTTGCGGAACCGCTGGGACCCGCCGCGCACCGTGGGAATGCTATCGGCGTTCGGACGCCCGGCTCGCAGGCGGGGGCAGAATAGGACGGCCGAAGCTGCGATGCAGCGTTGAAGGAGCGGGAAGAGTGACCGAGCCGTCCCTCGAAGATGAGATCTCTGCATCACCTGCTAACCCTCAAGGCCCGGAACCGGCACGGCGTCGATGGCCCGCCTTCGTGTGCGCGGCCGTCGCAGTCGCGGTCGCTGGCGCCGCCGTCCTCGCTGCGCTGTCGATCCGGGATTGGCGCGTCAGCGCGCTAGTACGGATGTCCGCCGCCGAGCCGATGGCGACGATCGCACACGACGCGGATCCCGACTTCGCGTTCGTCGATACCCAAGCGCACTACGACGGCGTGTACTTCTACGCGATCGCGACCGACCCGTTGGCGCGAGGCGACGCGCACACCAAGATCGACAAACCCGCGTACCGGTACGGACACGCCGGATTGGGATGGCTCGCGTGGCTCGCCAGCGGCGGCCGGACGTCGGCGGTGCCGGGAGCCTTGCTCGCGATCGGTCTCGCCGGGACGGCTCTGGCGGCGTACGGGTTCAGCTTGTTGGGACGCCAGCTCGGCTGGACGCCGTGGGCGGGTCTGATCGTCGCGTTCAGTCCTGGGATCATCTACGCCGTCACCGCGGACACGTCCGAGCCGATCGCCGTCGCAGCCCTCGCGTTCGCGCTGCTCGGCTGGCTGCGCGGACGATACGGCTGGGCGGCCGTGGCGCTCGCCGCCGGGTGCTTCATCAAGGAGCCCCTGATCCTCGTGCCCGTCGGACTCGGCGCCTGGACGCTCGTCGAGGCGCTGCGGGGCCGGCGGGAGGGGTTTTGGGCCCGGGCCTCGCTGCTCGTGATCGGGCCGCTCCTATACGCCGGCTGGTATGCGTACCTGCGCGGCCGCTTCGGCGTGTGGCCGTCGAAGCAAGCCACCGACGAGCTGCTCTCGTTCCCGCTGTCGGGATGGATCGATTCGCTAAAGCGGGCGGCCTCACTTGCGAACCAAGGCTTCGAGAACATGCAGATCGGCAACGCGAGCGTCGCCTTCATCGTTGCGATCGGCGCGCTCCTGCTCATCGGTGTCGTTCTGTCGTTGCGCCTGACGGATCCCATCGCACCGGTCTTCATCCTCCTCGCGGTCCTGGCCTTCTCCCTGAACTGGCTCGGCGTCCTCTACCCCAAGGACCTCCTGCGAGAGACAGCCCCGGCGATGACGTTGCTCCCCTTCGTCTTCTTCGCGCGAAAACCCGAGCCCGCGGAGTAACGGCAGGGCTTCACACCCCCGCGCCGAACCTAGGAACAGGACCATCGCGGGGGAGGCTGGCCTGAAGAAGACGCTGTTCGTCGCGCTCGCCGTTCTGGCGGGTCTCGTCGTGTCCCCTGCCTCCGGCGCGCAGGAGCTAACCGACGCCGACGTCGTCGCGCGGATCGAGCCTGACGCTGTGGTCCTCCGGAACGCAGCGGTGGAGCGAACGTGGAAGCTCGACGCCCTCGTGACGACCTCGATCAAGGACCTGCGTCCCGGCGGGCTGGCGATCGACAGCCCTCACGCGGACTTCGCGCTGCGCCTCGGGCCCGCGGGGATCGGCAGCGATCTGATGGACGTCACGGACATCGCGTTGAGCAAGCCCGCGCGCGGCGGCGTGCGGATCACGTTCACTCTTTCGCTCGGCGGGCTCGCAACGGTCGTGCGTGAGGTCGAGGCGTATCCCGGGATCGCCGGTTTCGCGTCACGAACGCGCATCACACCTTCTGCGCCTCTTCTGCTCGGCGGCTACACGCTGGACGAGATCGCGACGGGCGCCGGCGTCGCGCCGACGATCCACGCGTTCCGCGCGGGCGCCGACTGGCGATTCGACGACGGCTGGAATCCGGTCGCGATCGGCGACCCGCACAAAGGCGATTGGCGGGTGTCGTCGGCGGCGGGCGACGGCGAGGCACTCACAGGCCCGGCGGAGTGGATAACGCTCGCCGCCGATTCAGGGGCGAGCGCGTTCATGGTCATGGAGCGGCGCGATTACGCCTCGTCGGTGATGTCGTACGACGGCTCAGTCGGTGCCGCGACGGTCGACCTGTCGAGCGACGTGATCTACATCGGGCCGTTCGAGGAGAACGCTCACGTCGAGAATCCGACGCCCCTCCCCGCCCGGCACCGCGTGCTGGCCCCCGGACGGACGGTCGAGCTCGAGCCCGTCTTCACCGGCTTCGGCGTCGATCGTGACGATGAACCGTGGCAGTTCTATCGGTACCTCACCGAACACCGGCTCACGCCGTATCCGAAAGCGGTGACGTTCAACACCAACCAGGTCGACTCCAACGCGATCTCCACCGGCGCGAAAGACGACGTCGATCACGATCGCTTCGTCGCTCTCGCGAACGCCGCGCGCGAGATGGGCGTCGAGACGTTCATCTTCGACGACGGCTGGCAAGCGACTTCTGGCGACTGGTGTCCCGACTCCGCGGATTGCCCGGAGCCGCGCGCGCCGCGGTTCCCGCCTCGATTCCGCGACGGCAGCTTCGCCGCGGTGCGCGACGTTCTCGCCGGCGACCCCGGTGATCCGTCCGACGACATGCGCCTCGGCCTGTGGATGAACCCGATGGAGTTCCACCCGGCCGCGGCGGCGTTCCGCATGAACCCGCAATGGTCGTGCCTGCCCGTCGGGCTCGGGACCGCGCTCGTCAACCAGGCGCAGCCCGACGACGGGTCCAACGAGGCCGGGATCGGCGTTTGGAACCCGGAGGCGCTCGGCCTCGATCCCGATACCCGCGAGCCGCGCAAGCTGATCGACTACATCGAGGCTCGCATCCGGCGCGCGATCGAGTCCTACGGCGCGCGCTACTTCAAGTTCGATTTCCTCGTCTGGAGCGACTGCGTCGGCATCGAGCCGGTCGATATGTACGCCTACCACGACTCGTTCCTCGCGATGCTCGACCGTCTCCAGGCGGATCACCCGGAGGTCACGTTCTCGATCGACGAGACCAACGACTACCGTCTTTTCCCGTTCGAGTCTGTGGCGCGCGGCCCGTCGTGGTTCCAGAACGGGTCGCCGGTGTCCTCGCAGCTACTCCACAACATCTGGAACCTCGCGCCGTACGTCCCAGGGTTCTCACTCGGGCAGCACGCGCTTGGGAACTCCAAGGAGATCTCCGACCACGGGATCGATTACCTGATGGCGGTCGCGCTCGGATCGCACATCACTTTCTGGACCGACATCGAGAAATCCCTGACCGCCGCGCAGCGCGCGCAGGTCAAGAAGTGGACGGACTTCTACAAGGCGAACCGCGACGAGCTCGCGACATTCACGTACCCGCTGCTCGACGACCCCTCCGCGAACGGCTGGACGGCGCTGCAGCCGTGGAACCCCGATAGGGGGAGCGGATTCCTGCTCGCGTACCGACAGGGCAGCGAAGCGGCGACACAACGGATCGCCTTGCGCGGGATCCGCGGGGCCAGTGACTACACGCTGACGCTTCTCGACCCAGGATCCGGAACGGGGACCTCGTGGGGCACCGTCGACGCGTCTGCGCTACGCGCGGGGATCGATGTCACGATCGACGCTCCTTACGGTGCGGCCATCATCCAGATCGCGCGCGCCGTGACGTCGCCCTAGGGCGAACGCACCTTCACGATCGCTCGTAGACGTCGACGGACACCGAACCCGCACTCACGTGGGTTCGCGTATACCCGGTTGCCTCGAGGCGACCCCTCAGCCACAAACCGATGTCGTCCGGGGTGAGTGAGACATACAGGAGACGTGGCACCGGAAGAATCGCAGCGAGCACCTGATCCACGTATCGGCGGCCGGGCGGGTCGAGGGCATACGGCATAAGTTCGATCCGCCCGTTCATCGGGTACGAGGAGAGCGGCGAGAGAAGGTAGGCCCGCTTGTCCGGCCGGCGGAGCCAGTCGATGCGAGTCGATTCGATGTAGGCGGGGCGGATGAAGACCGGCGTTGTCGCGTCCACCCGTTCGTTGACCAAGCGAGCAGCCCCGCGCCAGTCATCGGGTGAGTGGGTCACGCTCGCGAACGCGACGAGGGAGAGGACGGCAACAGCAAGCAGCATCGTGCGCCGGGCCGCCGGGGGTCCGATCGACCTGATCCCCAACGCGGCGATGATCGCGATCGCCGGTGAAACGATGATGAAGTACCGAGGCTCGAAGATCGTGGTGCTGCCGAGTCTCGAGATCGCGTATAGCGCGATCGGCAGGATCAAGAGCCACGGCAAGACCAACCAGAAAGTCATGGGCTTGGCGTTCGATGGTTCGATCTGCATACGCCCACGGAGGCGTGCGACAAGAGCTCCCGCGAACAAGCCGAGGAGGAGCACGGGCGGAAGGATCACCTCGGCGAGACGGGGAAGTGAAACCGGGAACGACACGGCGAGCATGTCTCGGCGGCGAGCTATCGCGAGTACTTCTATCGCGGCCGGGATCAAGAGAACGGCAAGAGCGACCACCATGGCGACGAGTTGAGTGCGTCGCCGCCGATCTCGCGACAACGCGAGAGCGGTGAGGCCGAAGCCGGCCAAGATGACGGCGCTGAAATACTGGAGATAGATCGCGGTCGCTGAGAGGAGAACTATCGCGGCGGCATCGCCTTTGCGCGCATCTTCGATCCACCGAACGAGGAAGAAGGCAACGCCCATCGTGGCCGCGAGAGACACGCCGTAGGGCCGCGCGTCTCCCGCGGCAAACGCGACCCCTTGAGATGCAACGAATAGGCCACCGGCGAGCCACCCAGTCTCGCTATCGACCAAACGCTGAACGGTTCGGATCAACAGCCACGTTGCAAGCAGCAAAGCCACAACGGAAAGCAGCCTCAATGACGTTTCGCTCCCTCCCAGCAGGGTGCGAGTGAGCCACGCGCCGACGAAGTAGCCCGGCGGTTCGGGTTGATAGTCGGTCGATCTGGTGACGGCGTCCGAAACCCCGTCGCGCACGATCCAGTGCGTCGCGGTCTCGTCCAGGCGGAAGCTCGACCCGATCTGCGGGATCCACAACCCGACGATGACGAGGGCCACGATGGTCGCTAGGAACCGGCGGTGAGCGACCGGATCGTCGGCTGCGCGTTCCGTATCGCTACGGAGCTCGCCGGACGATCGCATCGAAGGCGTTCTCATCGGAAGCGGAGCCAGGATAACGGAGAGTTCGCGCGGATCCTCGAAGGACGAGCTACCCGTTCGGGTCGACGCCGAGCAGACGCTCGCGGTTGACCGCGTGGCGGCCCCGGATGAGACCCAGTAGCGCACCGAGCCACGCGACGAGACCGACGATCCAGCCGGCGAAATGCTGGCCGAACAACGCCCCGGATGACTGCCCGGCGGCGACGAGGATCAGCGGCAGCGTGATGAGGCCCGACGCCTGCTGCGCCGCCGCTGCACTCTTAACGCGCGACGAGACCCGCACGACGAACGACAGCGCCAGTGCGATGAACGGCGGCACCACCCAGAACATCAAGAGCCACCAGTCGGCGGTCGGGAAGAACCACCCCCCGACGTCGGGTCCGACGATGATGTTGACGACGAGCGAGTAGATCGCGAAGCCGACGAGCGTTGTGAGGTAGCCGGGGATGATGGACGCGATGAGCTTGCCGAGATAGATCTCGCGCTCATCCGCTGGCGAGTGCGCGAGGAACTCGCCGGTGCCTCGCTCCCTCTCCCCCACGATCGCGTTCGCCGCGACCGCCGACGAGATGGTGAGCGGTACCACGACGGCGAGCGGCGCGAACAAGTACACAGCCATCGCGAAAGATGCGCGTGCGGCCGGCGTGTTGCCGCGGACGCCGGCGCGCACGGCGCGCGGGAGCACGTCGAGTGTCTCCCCCACCTTCTGGATGATCTCCACGTTCTCGAGCCGCGTGATCGCGAAGAGCAAGATCGTCGGGACGAACACGAAGAAGAGCCCGGCCATGATCAGCATCGGGATCCAGAAGTCGCGCGACACGCGCAGCTGCTGGAGATCGGTACGCGCGATGACGAGGGCCCGGCGCCAGTTCACTTGGCCTCCCTCTTCTGAGCCACGAAGTACAGCTCCTCGAGGTTCGGCATCCGGGGCTCCACGCGCGTCAGACGTACTCCGGCCTTTGTCAACGCGATCACCAGCTCCGGAATGCGACCAAGGTGATCGAGCTCGACCACCAGATGCCCGTTCCGCTCGGTGTTCACGATGCCCTTTAGACGTTCGAGCTTGGCGAAAAGCTTGTCTCGATCCTCGGCGTCGAAGACGACCGTCGGCGGCCAATACTTGCGAGCCAACTCGGCGGGGCTCCCGGACACCACGCTGTTGCCGCGATCCATGATGACGACCTGATCTGCGATGCCCTCCGCCTCGAGCAGGAGGTGCGTACACATCACGATGGTCTTCCCGGTGCTGGCCATCCAATCGATCAGTGCGAGCACGGCGCGCGCGGCTTCGGGGTCGAGGCCCGCGGTCGGCTCGTCGAGCAGAAGAAGTTGCGGGTCGTGAAGGATAGCGCGCGCGAGCGCGAGGCGGCTCTTCATGCCGGTTGAATAGCCGCCGACACGGAGATCGAGGGCACTGGAGATGCCGAACCGATCGGCCGCCTCGTCGATCTTCTTCTCGTCCCACACGCCGTAGAGCTGCGCGGCGTACCGAAGATTCTCTCGTCCGGTGAGCCGGTCGTATAGGGCAGGCTTCGCCGAGACCACGCCGCAGTGGCTGCGGACGTCCTCGCCGCGCACCGCGGGGTCGACGCCGAATACCCGAACCGAGCCCTTCTGTGGGCGGAGGGCCCCGGTTATCAGGCGGACGGCCGTGGTCTTGCCGGCTCCATTCGGACCGAGCAAAACAGCAACGGTGCCTCGAGGGACGTTCAACGAGAGATCGGAGATGGCGACGACACGCCCGAAAGCTCGGGCGACGCCATTCAGCTCGACAACAGGAGTTTCGGACACGGTTTCAACCACGAAGTCTAGAGGTCTTACGAGGGTACCATCGGCGTTTCCGCCGGGTCCCTCAAGCCCGCTTTGGCTGCTTTTTGGCGGAGGTGCCCAGCCTCAAGTCTAGAACGGGCAGTTCCCATCGGCGTGGTCGGCGCCGCAGAGTTGCACACCCTTCGTGTACGGATAGGAGCCGGACGGGGGCGACCCAGATACCGCCCCTGAGGTCTGCACGTCCAGGAATTCGAAGTCGAACTGAGCGGATCCGGCCTCGAGACCGCCGTACCCTCGCATCACGACGAAGAGAAACGCGACCTGCTTGTATTCCGCGTTCGAACCGGGCTGACTGATGTCATCGACGACCAAGATCGGGAACACGTGAGGGCAACTCCGCGCGGGGGTCGCGACCGGACAGGTGACGTCTTGGAGGGCCTTCTCGACGGAGCCTGTCTCGCCCGGTTTCGCGCCGCAGCTCTCGGGCGTCGGATTGTCGTTCGCGGGGTTGCAGTCGTGAGGGTCGAGCGAGACCGTTCCCGGGTACCCTTCGCGGATCCACATCGCCAACTCGCTCGCCCCGATGGTTCCGCCGCCCGCATCCTCGAAGTCGATCCAGGCGACGTCGCCCGACGGAGCCGGGGTTCCGACACAGTGCTGATCGGGTGTCGTCACGCGGATCACCGTTCGGTGGCCGTCGGTTCCGTCCGGGGCGATGTAAGCGAGCCCCTCGTTGGGGTTCCGTGCTGCTGGGGATCCGGAGGCCGGCCCGTTGTACCAGCCGCCGCTAAAGCTAGGGAATACGACGTTCAAGAGACCCGGGTCGCGGGTTGGAAGGGTCTGCCTCGCGGCATCGCGACCGAAGAAGCTGTTGTACGTGGTTAGGTCTCCGGTGTTCCAGAAACTCACCCAGTTCTGGTATGCCTCGCTGCGGGCACAGACCGGGATCGGACGGAGGTCGTCGCCGATCGCCGTCACGTATCCCCACGCGGCCGTTGAGCTCGAGATCGCGGAAAGGTTGTTTACCCCGAACACCTGAGAGAAGAAGCTAGCGGACGGAAGCCGACCGTCGAAGCGAACCTTGCCGGGGACGTACGACGCCAAACCGCAGAGGCCTGGATCGGCCGGCGTAACCTCCCACCCATCGGGGGTGTCCGTGTCGTTGTGCAGAGAGCGGGCGTTGTTGCGAACGAGAACGTTCGTGGCCTCGATCTCAGCCGCTCCGCCGTCGCCGGCGTCCGGTCCGCAGGGGTTGAGAGACCCGTTGTTGAACCGGAGGGCCGCATCCAACGCGGCCGCGTCCGTTCCCGTGATCTCGTTTCGCCGCGAAGACAATAGGTTTCCGGCATCGAGTGACAGCATGGTCGCGCCGAGGAACGCGACGATGCAGATCACGACGATGACGCTAGTGATGCCCTCTTCTCGCCGCAGTCTCTTGCGCATACCCTTCACGATGGTCCCCCTCATTGTTGTTCGCAGCGGAACACGCCTTGCGATGAGAACGTGATGTTCACGTTCCCCCAGAACGGGATGATGATGGCGTAGCGGCCGGACCCCACCCCGGCGGGAACCGTCGCGGTCACGCGGATCAGGTTCCCGATCTTGCCGGCGCAAACCGGATTCAGTTGGTTGGTGCAGTGCGTGCCACCGGCGTCGTCGCAAATCATGTTGCCGCCCGGGTAGGAAGCCCCGTTATCGGTCGAGTAGTCGATCCTGATCCTGAGGTCGTTCTCGTTGAACAGACTCTGCGCTTCTCGGACGCGATCGGCGACGTCGTCCTGGGTTCCGCCCACGGCGGCGACACGGGCGCCCTCTCGCGCTGCTGCATGCAAGCCTTGGTCGCGATTGAACGCGAAGCCGAACTGGATGATCCCGAAGATGAGCAGGAAGAGCAGCGTGATGATGATCGCGAACTCGACCATCGACGCGCCGCGCTCGCTCTGTTTTCGGGGCAGGCGTGGTTGGAGCCGGATCGCCGGCTGGGGAAGACGTTGCAGTTGAGCCGACATCAGCATCCCCTGAGAGGGTCGGAATCTCCCGACCCTTCAACGTTCGTTGCCGCGGCCGGGTGACGCTCGGTCTGGTGACCGGCACGGGCCGCTACCTGCAATAGCGAGGAGATCCGACCCCCAGGCAGGAGTCCCCTTGTTACCAATTGCTAGGTAAACGCCTAGTAGCGGTCTGTGT
>JBASRP010000241.1:0-2584 GCA_049273905.1 Actinomycetota bacterium | reverse complement strand
TCCCCGATGTGAGCCCGAGGCGCGCGTCCGGCGTCAGCGCGCGCCGTGCTTCGGCCTCCGCGACGCGCGCGGCGGTTGTCTCATGCGTGTAGTCGAAGTCTGTCGGGATAGAGATCGGGCTGTCGGGGTCCTCGGTGACGACGAGGTCGTCGAACATCTTCATCGCTTTCGCCTGTCCGTTCCGGTCGATCAGGCTCTGCAGCAGCGCCGCGTGCTCGAGCTCGTTGCCGCCGCCCGCGCCGAACGAAAGGATCAGAACATCGGACAGCGCGAGCGAGTCGTCGACCGTCCAGTCCGGGATCTGCGGCACGCCGAACTCGACGAACTCGAAGGGCAGCTTGGTGGGATCGGTCCGCACCTTCGCGATCCATGCGTTGATGCCGGCCGCGAACGCGACCAGGTTCTGCTTCTCCTTGCCGGGATAGTTGTCGAACTTCGCGGCGCGCTCCGCCGCGGTGTAGGTGAAGAAGCGGACGTCCTTGTCGATGTCGACCACGAGTGGGCCCAGCAGATCGGAGAGATGGCCTTTGGCAACGAGGCGGAACGTGTGCATCTGCCACAGGCGGTCCTGCGCGAGCGCGTACCCCGCGCCGAAGGACACGTCCTCGGCGGTGGCGCCGAAGACGTGTGGCACGCCGAAGCGGTCGCGGATGATGCGGGTCTCGCCGTCCGCCCGAGCGGGTGCCAGCGTGCCCAGCAGCGCCACGGCGAGCAGCATGGCCGGCATCGCGCAACGGATCGTCTGCAGGGGCCGGGGTCCGCTCACCGGGGGTGCTCCTCGTCGTCCGTGGGGTCGTTAGGTACTTCTCGCGTCCGCGAATCGATTCCTGCCGAGGCGGACGTGTGAGCGACGTCGGAGCGGTCAGGCCCCGGTCCCATGGCGGAATCCGGCGAATCAGTGAGGGATTGTGCGACCTGCCCCCCTTCCGCCCGTAGAGGGATTGAGCGAATATCGGAGAACGTAATGTGGCGGGTGAGGAGCGGACAGATGAGGCTGCGTCGGGCTTTGGCGGGGGCGCTGCTGCTCGCGCCGCTCCTCGTCATATCTCACGCGGACGCCGGTGCCGCCGTCGGCGTCTGCAACGTCAGCCTCCATTTCACGTTCAGCGGGGCGATCAACAACAACGCGCCGCCCCGCGCCTACTCGATGTCGGGCACCGGGACGTGCCAGACGAGCGCAGGTTTGGGGAAGACGATCCAGTTTGGCCTGACGAGCGGTACCGCGACGATCGCTCATTGCGTCCCGCTCCTGATGAGCGGGACGTACGACGTGTCGATATTCCCAGACCCCGCGCCCTCGGGAAGCAACGGGGAATTCAACTTCATCGGGACCGCGTCCGGAGGAGTGGCGCGGATGAACGGAAGCAATCCCACGTTCGTCGGTGTCGGATTGCTCGTCGGTACGGGACTAGTGGGATGCGGCGCTAGTAATCAGCTGAGCTTCTCGATGGTTCTGGCGTTCGCCGATCCCTGAACCGAGCCATCAAGCGCAGCGAGTCTGCCAGCTCCGACCGCCGTCGTTCGAGCAAGCGATCCCAAGGTCGCCACCTAATGCGATGATCCGGCCGTCGGGGAGTGAGACAAGCTTGGCGACTCCGGACTTGAATCCTCCAAGCGTGATTCGTGTCGGCGTCCACGATGCGCCTCCGTCCACCGAGCGATAGAGGCCGCTCATGCCGGCCTTCACTCCGCCGACCGCTGCGAAGACCATCCCACCTTTGGTCGTGAGGACGTCGCGCACCGAGCCGCTCACCGCGAAACCGGGCTTCAGCGAGGCGAACGTGGTTCCGCCGTCGATCGACCGGAACAGCGCGTGCGAGGTGAACGCGTACACCGTGTGGTCCTTGGCGAAAGCAGGGGACGGACGCAGCCAAGGCGCATCGAAGCCTTCCGCGAATACGACGTTGTCGCAGACCGAACCGGCACACCGGTTGACCGTCGGTCGCATCGTCCCTGTCGTGTCGGGCCTGATGCCACCGACGAAGATCGTGTTGTCGATCGCGTATGTGGGCGAGAAAGCGATCGTCAGCCACGTACCCGCCGGCCCGATGAGCGTCGCCGGCTTCGCGAGGTCGTTGTTCGCCCAGTACTCGGTCACCACCGACGCCCCGATAAGGATCCGCTGGTCGGCTGCGTTGAATAGGGGAGAGATCGCGACGTCGCCCTGGAGCGGCACCACGACCTTGAATGTGTCGCCGCCGTCGGCGGAAACCTCCAGGCCCTTGGCGCCCATCGCGAAGATGCGGGAATCGGCTGGGTACGCGGGGGGCAGCAGCACCGTGTGGCCGTTGAAGCGCTCCGACCCCTGTCGATGCCACGTCGTCCCGGCGTCGTGCGAAACGAAGAGGACCATGCACGACGACTGCTGGCACGGGACCCGTCCCGCCGCGAAGAGCGTCCTGTCCTTTTGGTAGTTGGGCGAAGGCGTGACAGACGTGATCTGCGTTGTCTCAGGCGTTGCGTTCTTCGTCGGGTGCAGCAGCGAGTCAGCCAACTCCCCCGACTTCTTGGAAGGTGTCAGTGCGGCCGCTAGGGATCGAATGCCCGAGCGCGCCTGCGGCCCGAGCGTCGCGTCGCCTACGGC
>JBASRP010000458.1:0-31508 GCA_049273905.1 Actinomycetota bacterium | reverse complement strand
CGAGCCTCGAGCACATCGGCCACGTAGCGCCCCTCGGCGTCGGTGAGGTCGTTGTAGCTGCCGATGTCCCTGCCCAGGATGTCGCTCACCAGCGCCAGCCGCTCGTCGCGGGTCCAGTTCTTCGGGGTCACGGCGAACAGGCGCCGGCGAGTGTCGGAGCTGATCTGCTCGTCCCCGATTTCCTCGCTGGTGGCGACGGGCATGGACACCCCTCCGGTGACCTCAGGAGCCAACCGCTTGCCCACCCGGGAAATGCAACGGGCCCACAGCATCGATGGCGGGTCCTCCTTCCACGGGCCCGGCTTGTCCGCGAGGCGCTGGCGTTTGGCGTCGTCGATCGTGTACCGCACCGAGCCCCGCACCTTACCCCGGTTGTCGGTCAGTTCGATCTCGCACGCCTTCTCGTCGTTCTGGACGAGCCGCATGATGTAGCCGTGTGCCGCGAGCAGCTTCGCCCACGCCTCGCCGCTGATCTGGATGACCGGGCCCCGGCTGGTCTCGATGACCCAGATGGACCGGACCGCGGTGATCGGAGAGAGGCCCATCTCGACGCCGAGGGCCATCTTGATGACGGCCTGGCCGGCGTCCTTGAGATCCTTGAACCAGCCTGAGGCAGCCAGCATCTTGCCGAACTCCATGAACTCGGTCATGGTCTGCGGCTGGATGGTCTCGAGCGCGACGGCCCCCTTGAAGGGCACCAGTTCTGCGTTGGTCATGAGCGGGTCTCCTGTCGAGCGGACTAGTACGTACGATACTCCGATGCGGACACGGTGTCAACCACAAGGTTCATATGCTCGTGACACTCGTTGCCCCACGTATCCCACCCGAGGCGGTTACGGCGGGCGAACATCTCCAGGTAGGGGCCAGGGCTTGCCCTCTCCACTAGGTCGAGGAAAGCATCTGGTTTTACTGAATGCGGTAGGCGAGGCCACAGATATGCAGTTGGTAATGCCTCCGATACGGCTAGACGCAGCGAGCCGCGAACACAGAACAGGACGTGTTCGGTGGCACCGCGGAAGTATGTACCCGTCTTCATCGACACCTTGGCAGGATTGTCCTGATGCACCTTGACCCAAGTGAGGATGGTCTTTTGTCGGAATCCCCAAGCACGCGCAAGCGCGTGCGCCTCTACCATGAACGCGTTGGTTGTCCAGAGATAGAGGTGCGCATCAGATTCCACCAAGTCAGGTACGGACAGCATCTCAAGCTCGCCCAAGGTCATGGCACCGTACCGCTTTCGTGACCCTGGGCCTTTGATCGGGGAATCGTAGCTGTTCGGTCGGTGTTCCGGCGATGAGCCCAGATGATCACCCGGTGATTTGTATGGCCACGGCGGGTCCACCACGATGGTCCGGTACTTCATCGCTTCTCCGCCTCCGCCACCTTGATCCGCAACGCGAGCCGGGAGGCGCGCTCGGAGGGGGTCAGGTCGTCAACGAGGTAGCAGAGCCCGAGGACACACTGGGCCACGGCGAGGGGAATGTGGATCATCGGCGTCGGTCCTCTGCGCCCGGTGCTGGCCGCGTCAACGGCGAGCTCGTCCTGCACGATGCAGCCCACCGATCTGAGCGCAGCCTGTGTGTCGGGATCCATCCGAGCGGGCCTCCTCGTGAGCGTACCCTGACGGTACATCGTGTCCGGTGTCCAACGCAAGAGGCCCCCGAAGGGGCCCCGCTGCGTCGTTGTCGTCCTACGTGATCTGCGCGAGGATCTTCGCGAACTCTGAGTCGGTCGGCACCGGGACACCGAGGCTGCGCATGACCTCCCGGGACTGAATGGCGGTGTGCACCCGGTCGGAACGGGTGGTGAACGCACCGATGTCGGTCACGATCTTGTCGAGCGCTGCCGCCCGGCCGACCGGCTCGAGCCAACGGAACTGCTGCTCAGCCCCGAGCTCGACGTGCAGGATCCGGCTGGCCCGGGTGTGCAGCTCCCGCGTCGGGGGCATCTGGCTGCGGATGTGGGCGTCCGCCTTGGTGGGCACGTACAGATCGGCCCGGTTGTTGTTGAGGGGGTCACGCTCGCTGCTCAATGTGTGGCCCCGGTTGGGCAGGTCGTCTCTGAAACTGGCCACGGCGTTGTAGACCGTGCCGATGGAGCACCCCACCATGTCCGCGATGCCCTGGTACTGCGCCTTCTTGCCCGAGGACGTGCCGTCCGGCTTGAGCACGATCCCCTCAAGCATGTCGCGTGCGTCCTGCTTCTTACTCATGCTGATCCCCTTTTCTAGAGCCGCATGGAGCGCAGCTCCTCGTCGAGTGCACCGGCCTGTGCCACCGCGTCGATGGCGTCCACCGACCGGCGGACCGCCTTGGTGGCGTCAAGCATCTGCATCTGCATGTCGGGGGTTGTCTGTCCCTGGATCCGCTGCAGGGCTCTGAGAGCCCGTCGCAGATCGCTGTCTGCGTTCTCCACCGCCCGGATTGCCGCAACGAAGTCCGCCACGGCGGCGTGCTGCGGGTTCCGCTCAGCCCTACGCCGGCGTGTCGTCTCGGCGTCGCTCTCCTCCTGCCGTCGTGCCGCCCGGGCCAGCACGCGGCGGATGCGTGGGTTGCTCACGGCCTTTGCCGCCAGGTCCGGGTCACGGGCCAGTGCTTCGAGCACGTCGGTCACCGTCGTTTTCTGGCTGGCCTCGTATCGGTAGCGAGCGACCCGCAGGCTGCACCCTTCCTCTGCGTGGATCCGCTGGATGGCTTCCAGCTTGGCCGAGCTGATGCCAACCAGATCCACTCGTTCGGTCCACCGCATGTCGGGGAACCGCTCGCGCTGGCTCCACGCGTCGATCAACTTGGACGTGTACCCCTTGGTGCGCCCGATCATCTGGGCCCACTGTGCAATTCCGACGACTGCTGCCCCCTCCACGGTGCGCCGGATGATCTCCCCGAGCATGGTGTCCTTGGCCTCAGCCGAGCGCCGGTCGATCGACTCCATCCCCTCGAGCAGTTCACGAACCCGTGCTGCGTTCTGCTTGATGTCCAATCCCATCCCCCCCCTCGCGGGCAGACTGGGGATCCCCGAGCAGTTCGGCCACCGCGTCGTCGAACGACGCCAGTCGGCCCGTTCGGGCCTCGATGTCACCCTTGACCCGGAGCAGCCGGCGGTAGGTCGCCAGCGATACCCGGATCGTGATGTTCCCCTCACCCATTGGAGCGTCACCGTATCACGCTGTGATCGTGTGGTGCAATACGGGATCCACCGTAGGGCTTGCGCGCGCGTGCCTGCGCCCCCCCTCAGCCCCCGGCATGCCGCACGATGGCCTCTATTTGCTCCCGCTCGGCAGCACTGCGGTCGAGCACGTCCTGCCGGGTGTTCTCGTCGAGCAGGTCGTCAAGCGCTGCTCGGATCACACCGTCCAGGACTGCCGCCGGGACGGCCTCTGCCTGGAACTGGCCCTTCTCGTCGGTCGGCAGCTGGAAGAGGGCGATCTGCTCCCTGGTTACGGCAAGACGGATCACCTCCGGCCGGGGACGTCCGTAGTCCTCGACGAATTGCGGGACGTCGGCGAACACGGCGCCGAAGATGTGCTCCCCGAACTTGTCGAGGTCCCCGATGTGCAGGAGGACCGTCGAACGGCCGTCCCTCACGATTCGTTGGGCGCCGTCGTGCTTCATCGACGTCGAGTTCTGCCCGCCGCCCGAGTACACCGGCACGCCGTAGTCCTTCGCTGCCAGCGCCACGCGAGGTACCAGCCCCGCTGCTTCGCACCAGATTTCTACGTAGGTGGGCTGGTTCTCCAACAGGTCACGGTGGTAGTCCTCCGCCTCCAGCCGGACCCAGTGCCAGAAGTGGGACGGGTCGATGAATCCGCCGGCAGACGCCTCGACGACGCCACCGTCGTGTAGTGCCTCCCACGGGAAGAGTCCTGCCCGGCGACCACGATTCAGCTTCTCCTCGACCTTCTGGAGCGAGCGGGGCCGCTTCCCGGGCGCGCTGGGATCCTTCTTCACCACGACGCCATTGATCTCCCGGCCGATCAACCGGTACCAGACGTAGCGGACGGTGAGGGGCCAGTAGTCCTCATCGGCCTCCAGCACCTCGGTGATTGCCTCGATCCAGGCTAGCGACACCGGGTCGGGCTTCCACGGGGCCAGCCCTCGAACACGGTTCCTTTTCCTGCGGGGTGTAGCCTGCGACATGGCGGAGCCTCCTTCTAGGCTGCGTCCATGCCCCCGGTCGTTGTCGGCGATGCGGGGGCCTTAACTTGGACTACGGTACGCCGTATCCTCGGGCCCGTCAACGCCCGATCCTGACGCCCGTCAACAAACCCTTAACGCGCAAAGGGGGCCCGAAGGCCCCCGCGCTCCCCTTCCTCTCAGGGATCTTGTGACCGGTACTAGATTAGCTGTACTCCACCATCAGGTTGGTGGCGGCCGTCATGTAGGTGCCCGCCCGCTCGAAGTAGTCGAGGGAGCGATCGAGATCGAGCGCGATGCACGCCTCGGCGCCGGAACGGTAATACCGGAGGGCCTGCGAGAGTTGGGCGTTCAACTCGCCGCTGGGGGCGGGATGGGCCTGCAGCTGGATGACATGCCGGCGGAAGCTGGTACAGGCGTCGATGACTCCGCTCACGCTCTCCTGGTCCGCGGCGTGCTCGAGGTCGTCGAGGTCGCCCATGATGGCGTCGACCGTCGGGGAGTTGGCCACAGCCCACGCCCGCAGGGCGGCGTCCGGGTTGGGCGTAATCGTGACGGCTGGGGGTGGTGCTTCGAGGGCGGACGACATGGGGGGGCTCGTCGGGGTCGGCGGAGCGAGCTGGTCCAGCGTGTCGTCCATCGTGCGCTCGATGGAGTCGCCGATGACATCAGATCCGTCGCTCTCAGCGGCCATGATGGCTGACCCGACGAAGAACATCGAGCCCACGACGACGGTGACGCCGGCGACGACGGACCCCAGGACGACGAGGAGCTTGTGCCGGGCGAACCATCCGGGTGTGGGTGTGGGCGGGGAGTACTGCGGCGCGATGTAGTGCTGCTCGGGTGCTTCGATCATGATGCGTTCCTTTCGAGGAAGGGCCCTTGAGGAAGGGATGACAACTATGTAATCGCTCTATCGGCACATCCGGGTACGGCTTGAGCCCGGATCCGTGATCCGATAGGGTGCGCCGAATGCGACTCGCCGGACCCGCGGCGGCGCTGGCCCTGCTGATGGGGCTGGCCGCCGGAGCCCCCGAGCCCGCGGGCCAAGCGCCGGTGGCCGATTTACCGACCCCGTTGCACGTGGAACCTCCACGAGTGGTGGTGGCGACCTCGGAGGTGACGGTACCGCCAAAGCCACCCAAGCCCCGCCTCAATCGCAAACGGCCGACACAGGCTAAGCGGCCGGTAACCTCAACCGCCGGCGGTGATCTGCTCGATCGTCTCGCCCACTGCGAGAGCGGCATGGACCCAGCCAAGAACACGGGCAACGGCTATCTCGGCGCGTTCCAGTTTCTCCCCTCCACAGCGCGCGCGCTGGGCCTCGGCTCCGACCCGACCGTCCACGATTACGCCACGCAGAAGGCAGCCGTCGCCAAGATTCCTCTCAGTGCTTGGCCTTCCCAATTTCCGGGGTGCAGCCGGAGGCTCGGCATACGATGAGCACATGCCCCTGTGCACGTGCGGCCGGCCGCTGGTGCCGACCCGTCGGTTCGATACTGAGACCGTGATGCTCTCGGCGGGTGGGAACGTCGACCGTCGTTACGAGCGGCCGGCCATAGACCGACGGCAGCATTTCCCTGCCGAGCGCCGGACGGACGCGTTCACCGACGGACTGAGCTGTACGTGGTGCGGGGCCTTCTACCCTGAGTCCGCGGAGTCAGTCGCCTGGGACTGAGGCTCGAACGAACCCCCCGTCGCCATCCGCTGCAGCTCGGCCTCGGCGGTCACGCGCCGGGCCATTTCGCGGACCTCAGCCATCTCCCGTTCCGCGCTCGCCAGCTTGGCCTCAAGCACAGCGCACTCCTGCGCCAGCTTGGCGATGCGCCTGCCCATGAATTCAAAGACGTCAGAGACCTGGTTCGCCTCTACCTGCATTCGCCTGCCTCCCTTCGTCGAGCTTGCGGAACATGGCGTCGAGGTCTATCACCCGCTGCGGCTCGGGCATCGGCTCGGGCTGACGTGGTGCGCGCTCGGCTTTGTGCGTGACCCATCTGCCCTCGTCATCATGTTCGACAAGCACCATTGCCCTTCCCCTATCCGACCGTGCTGACGCTCAGGGCACCATAGCCCGAGTCGGACCCGCCCACGAGCACCGTCCCGGCTCCACCCGGCGACCGGGAGGCCTGGCACTTGATCGTGTGCGTCCCCGGGGACGCCAGCGTCCCCGTCCAGTTGACCGTGAGCGGCCAGTTGTAGTTGAGCGTCGTGAGGTTGGTGAACAGTGAGGCGGTAACGATCCCCCCATCCACCAGCAGCCAGAGGATCAAGGTCTCGCTGATCGCGACCGCGTTCGGGTTGAAGCGCGCCGTGGCGACAGCGTTGTAGGTGGCGTTAGGCGAGTAGGTGGTGAAGCTCGTCGTCATGCCGGGAATGTCCGTGAGCGTGGTCGTCGCCGTCAGTGCCGAGGTCGGCACCCCGGTGTGCTGGCGGTGAGGGGCGAGCGGCGCGGTGACCGAGCTCGAGATGCTGCGGAGCGACTGGCCCCCGGAGTTCCACACCCGCACGAACCCGCTCGCGGCGACGGGGGGGTCGCTGAACGCGTCCTGCAGGGCGATGTCCCCGAGCAGCTGCAGGGTCGTGTCCACACTGGTCGATGTTGCCAGCCCAAGAATCGTGTCGGCCGACAGGGTGATGACGGTCTCGGTCGCGCCGTCCTTCGTCTCGGAGAGCAGCACCACCGATGCCGCATCCTGCGAGCTGATCTGGCCACTGAACAGGTCGAGCTCGAACCGCTGGGTGCCGGCGGTCCCGAGGGCCTGAACGCGAACGAACCCGGCGGCGGTCTCGTCGGCGAAACCCGAGTAGAAATTGATCCGGTCGTCGGGCGACTCCCCGATCGTGATGCGCTTGTTGGGCGACTCGGCCGTACGGAACTCCGACCCGGTGATGGTGGACCCCGCCGAGATGGTGCCCACCAGAGTGAGCGATCCGGTGGCCGTGTCGAACTCGAACACGATGGCCTCGGCGGCGTTGTAGCCCCGGAGCCCGTAGATGTCCTGCTCCACCCTGGCGCCCCGGTCGGCGGTGGTGATCTTGCCGCCCTGGATCCTGAGTGCCCCGAGCACCGTGTCACCCTCGCGCCGGAGGTACGCGGAGGTCAGTTCATACCGGTCCTGCACCGAGTTGAGGTCGAGGAAGCGGGGCTTGGTGCTCACCTACTCAAACACCCGCATGGCAATCTTCACGCCACCCTGCACAGCCAGCCCATCGGAGGTCAGCTCGAGCGCAGGATCGGTCGGAGACCCGCTCACCATCTCCACCGAGTCCACCAGCGCCTCCACGCGCTCGGTCCCGAGCTGCAGCGTGACGGGCAGGCCGTTGGACCGGAGCCCTTTGAGGAACGTCCACTCGGCCCCGACGTCGATGGCGTATTCCGAGTCGAGCGTCTGCCCGATCATGCGCTCCCGCAGGTCCAGAGTCAGCTCGATCATCTCGCCGGCGGTCACGATGGGGTAGGCCCTGAGCGTCCAGCGGATGAGCTTCGGGCTGGTGAGGTCGGTGTTGCGGTTGAATGTGAAGCGGAGGCTGATGTCACCGCCGACCGGCGTGGCACCCGCCGCCGTGCTGAGTGAGATGATCGAGCTCCCGTTGGTCGTGATCGTCCCCGACGTGAAGTAGGTCACGGCCCCGTCGACCGCCGAGCCCACCGCGATCGACCCACCCGTTCCGATGTCGGCCGTCGTCACCTCCACATACCGGAAGAACTTGCGGTTGGGCACCCCGTAGGTGATGCGTCCCGTACGGAACTCGCCCTGAGCGGCCTTGGTGGTGGGATGGGTGCTGAACACGAGGGCGTCGTCGACGACGAACACCTGCCGGTTGAGGAACGTGACCACCGAGTTGACCTGGTTGGCACTCGTCGTGTTCATCACGTCGGGGGCCCACGCGGGCTTGAGCGATGCCACGAAGTCTGCGAGATTGAGCCGACCGAGACCAGAGTAGAACGTAAGCCCCCGGTCATAGGGGTCGTATGCCGCCAGCCCGAACCACACGAACTGCGCCTGCGGCTCGAAGCACAGCACGGATGCGGGGGTGGGGATGAGCGGGCCCGGTTGCACCTCGCCCTGACCTCCGAACGCCACGCGCACACCCTTGGTCGTGCCGATGAGGACGAACCCGAGATAGAACCCGAGCGACTTGATGTTCTCCCCGTCCGGCAGGCGCCCGATCACGCGCCCTGCGGCGAGGTCGGTGCCCTCAGGCGTGATCGTGAACCCGTAGATGACGCTCTTGTCCCCCGTGTTACCCGCCACCATGATGTGCGTGAACCCCTCCCCGATGGCATCCCATGTCAGGTTGCCGGGGGTGGCGACGAAGCTCGGCGTGAGGTTGATTGACACGGTGGACGACGTGAAGTTGAAGATCGACGTGCCGAGTGTGCCGATCAGCCGGTTCTTCACGAACCCCAGCTTGTCGGCCTGGTGCGCCGCCCCCCATGCCGCCGAGGTTGAGATGGTGACGTTGGTGGTCCGGATGATCGCAGCCGTCCCGTAAGCGATCCAGACCGTGTAGCCGTCCGTGGCGATGTCGGTGATCGTGGTGGCCGGCGTCGTCACCGTCACCCATGTGGTGAGATCGGTGGTGTACCGGAGCGTTTGCCCGCTCATGAGGTAGAGCCGGGCCCCTGCCACGATCAGCTTGGCCCCCACCCCCGGGATGGCACTCGCCGACACGAGCTCGGCTGCGGAGGATATCTCTCCGATCTCCCACGGATCGACATTGATCGAGTTGACGAACCTCGAGCGGGAGGGCTCGTCCCCGGCGCGGTCCCCCTTCTCGTTGCGATCGAACCAGCTCTGCCCCGCCCCCATACCCCAGTCGTCTTGTGTCCTGCGCCACAGGTCGAGCGGTGACAGGGTTGCCTCACCCGGCTCCTGCGTCGTGTCGACGCCCTGCCGCTGGATGGGCAGAGTGGCCCGCTGCAGCCCGAGCACCGGGTAGGCGCGGGTGTCGGTCCCCGCGTTGTTGGTCAGTGCGGCGAAGCCCTTGGTCGGAACGAGATTGGAGGCTGCGGCGAGAACCATGGTGTCAGTCTACGGGAGCAGGATGGTCTTGACCTGTTCCTCTAAAGCACTGGCAGGTTCGGCAATGCGGCGTGGAGGCACCTGCCCCATGAGCCCCTATCCGTAGTTCTAGGTTTTCAAGCTGGTTGTCGTGCCGTATTCCATTTTTGTGATGGACTGTTTCCCATCTTTCTAGAACGCGCCCTAAAGCAGTCTCCATCACAAGGCGGTGCTCAGGATAGTAAAGACTGCGGCCGTATCGAGGATGACCGATGGGGATCTTGACAACCTTGTAGGTCGAGTGCTTCTTGGATCTACCATCAATCCACAGAGGATGACCTTCATTAGACATCCCTTTGCCACGACAAGCCACGGAACAAAATCGGCCACGTGATGATGCATGAGGAAAAAACTTCAATCCGCACACTTCACAACCTACCAATGACTGCTTTCGTCGTCCATCATGGATGCTCGCTAGCTGGCATTGTCTTGTGCAAAACTTCCGATAACTACGTTCCGCACGAAACAGCCCATTACACCAGAGACATTGCCTGATTTCGTCGACGACGCGGTTAGGTTCCTGCCATGGTACCCGCATGCTTCCATGCTAGGTGGCATAGCGAAGAATTACACCAGCACTTGGACGTAACTTTCATACGCACCTTGGAGTCGGGCCCGCTCCTCCCCGATCCGCTGCAGCCGCCGCAGCCGCAGCCCGTTTGCCGACGCGTTGATGGCTCCGGGAGGTACATCGGCTGCCGGGCGAGACTCGGGACGGGCCTCGGTGAAGTTGCGCTTCGGCTCCCGCCCGGCGAGCAGGTTGATGGCGGCACCGAGCGGCAGAATGTCCTCAGCGGTCTCCTGGATCCCGGTCGTCGTGCCGATGTCGGTGGCAAGGTTGGCGACAGCCACCCGCCCGTACGTCGCCGCGTAGGTGACGAGTAGCGTGTGGGCGGAAGGGACGGCCCGGCGGAAGAACAGCCCGAAGCCCGAGGGAAAGTCCGCGACGGGCATGTTCCGCTTCACGTCCCAGTAGCGGCTGCCCCGGTAGGCGAACGTGATCGTCCCGGCGAGATCCCGCACGTCCACCGACAGCACGTCGATGAAGTCGGTCCCCACTCCGGTGAGGTCGTAGCCCACCCGTCCGCTCACCCCGGTGAGCGAGACCGTCCGCGGACGGAACAGCCCGTTGGAGGGGGACGTGAGCGAGGCCAGCTCGTTGTTGATCTCATCGATGATCTTCCAGTCCGGGAACTTCTGGTTGTGATAGACGAGCACGTTGATGAGGTGCGTCGCAGGCGTGGTCCCGTTCCACCCGCGCACCACGTCGACCGTACTGGCCCCCGACGCGCTGATGACGTAGATGTCCTCGGAGTCGATGGTCAACACCGAATTCGGCGCCGGCGCCGTACCGGTCAGCGTGATGGCCACCTGTGTCGTGGTCGTGATCGCGGCCGTCAGGCGGGAGACGACTTGGCGCTGACCGCCGAGCAGGTGCGATTCACGGGTGGCGGTGACAAGCTGCTGGAGGGTGCGCGCCATCTACTTCTTCCTTCGCCGAGTCGGCTTCCACCCATGCTCCACGGCATTGATGAGCCGTTTTTGCGCTGCAGCCTTCTTCTTCGTGGTTCCCTTGGCCTTGGTGCCCGATGGAGTGGAGACCCGGTACTTGCCGCCCTTGGTCTTGCGGACCTTAACTGGCATCAGTCATCACCTTCCACATTCTCATGTGAGCAGTTGGCATATTCCTCGGCGTACATGAGATCGGGGTCCTCTCCCCAGAACGCCCGGCGCAGCATCTCCAGCAGGGACTCGCCCGAGATGACCCAATAGCCGAGTTCACTCGCCACGGCCCCATTCTACGGGGGAGGGGGCCGAGTTTCCCCGACCCCCTCCGGTTTCTCTGCTGTCCCCCCAGACAGCCCTCTTACTGCTCGGATACGGGATGCAACTCCGATTCCTCCCACTGCACCACACCGTCCACCACGGGACGGGGAGTGTTCACGGTCGGCAGCGGTGATGCGGGCAGGTGCCTGTTGGCCTCCGCCTCCTCGGCCGCTGCCGCCTCCGCCGCCTCACGGGCGGCCTTCTCCTCCTCAGTCTCCTTCTTCGTCGCCACCAGTCATCCTCCGATCTTCTTGACCCGGCTTGCGGAGGTGTTGGTCATGGGACCAGCGCCTCCTCCTCCGGCACGGATATACCCGGTGGCGAGCCGTCCCTTCCCGCTGGTCGTGGGCAGACCGCCCATGCCGTCGCCCCCGCCCTTGCGCGCGGGCTTGGCCGACGAGGTGCGGGGATAGTTGGTCGTGGACTGCCCCTGCGGCAGGCCCTCGAATCCGCTACCCGACCCCGGCCGCTTCGGCTTGGACGACGCCGTGAACGGATACCCGCTCTTGGTCTGGTTGGTCTTCGGATAGGTCATCAACCACCTCCTCAGATCGTGTCCAAGGAATACATCACGACTGCCGTGATCGTACCCGCTGCGAACGTGGCCGCGGTGGCCGGGAACGTGACGTCGATGGTGTCCTCGGCGGTGTACTGGTAGTTGAGCCCGACTGGGTTGTCGAGGCGCTGGATGACGGCGGCACCGGCGGCGCCGATGGCCTTGGACGAAATAAAGCGGTCGGTATCCCCACCGTCGCCCACCTCTGCGGTGAGCGTCGGGCTGCCGCCGGTGTCCATGTCGGTCGTGACAAGGAGCACCTCGAGGATCCGTGCGCCCCGAGGAACCTTGAACAACTGCAGCCGGTCGTCGGCTGCCGGGTTGGCACTGACGGTGTGCGTGATGGACTGCTGGATGACCAGCGGCCCGTGCTCCTCACGGGGCTGGATACCCGCTGCTGCTCTGGCTGTCGCTGTCGTTGCCATCTGGCTATCCCTCCCCTCTTATGCGGCCGGGGCCACTGCCGCGGAGTACACCACGACGAGGCCGATAGCTGTCTTGTCGGCGTCTGCGGCCCCACCGGCTGCGGTGAGGTCGAAGATATTGACCCGCTCGCCCTTGACGACGCGGGTGGCGATGCCGATTTCCTCGCCGTAGGAGAAGAACTCCTCCACCCACGTCGGGTACTGCGCATACGCCCTGCTGACTGCCTGCGCCCCGAAGAAGATGTTGTCGGCCACCTGGATCGGTGTACCGACGTTGAGGCTGCGCGGCACGCGCTGGGACGAGTAGATGGCGATGCCGTCCCACATGCCCACCGCACCGGTGAACAACGGGTTGGTCAGGCCGCGCTCCCGCGCGTCACGCTGGGCCTGCGCCCACGACGTGTCGTCACGCTTGAGCTGCATGATGGCGTAGGGGTGGGCGATGAGGCCGAACATCTCCTCACCGTTCTCCAGCCGCAGGGGTTCGATCTTGAGCTCAGTCTGCGCGTACGCCTTGAGCTCGGTCATGGTGGCGAGCGTCAGCCGGCCACCGGCGTTGCTGTCTGCGATCGTGTTGCGGGTGGTGGCGGTCCCCGAGAACCACTTGTTGAGGGTCGGGATGACCGATGTCCCGTTGCCGCTCATTTCGTTGAAGATGTCGGTGTCGAGCTTGCCAGCGAGCCACTTGGCGAGCTGGTTCTGCGCCGTGACGCGCAGGTCGTGGGTGATGAGTACCTGCGAAAGCTCGGTCCAGCGGACGGCGTGACTCACCTTGTCGACGGGCACGGACATCTGCCTGAGCTTCAACTTCTCCTCGTTACCTTCGGTGGCAACGACATCGCCCGTGAGCCCAGTGCCAGTCAGGGCCAACACGATGTCGATTTTCACCGTGTCGCCCGCGCCCTTCATGAGATCATCCTTGCGGATGACTGGCATGGTCGAGCCGGGCGGCCCTTCCCATGCGCTCCACCACGTCATGCTCTCGGCCTGGGCGAAAAGGTCGGAGCTCCAGACCGTTGCGATCTGGCTACTTACGTCTGCCTTTCTGAGAACAGCCAAAGTTCACCTGCCTTCGGGAGGATCAGAAGCCCCCCACCACGGACACAGACTCCCCGCGCTTGAGCTGTTCCCACGCGTCGGGATTCTTGTCCATGAAGCGACGCTTCTTCTCGTGCGTCCACTCCGCGACATCCTCCACGGTCAGGAGAGCGCCCTTGCCCCGAGTGGTTGCAGTGGCGACGGCCCTGTTGATGCGCTCTGCGGCAGCGCGGGCGTCGATGTCCTGCTCCGACTCCTCCTCCTCGGCTTCCAGGAAACGAAGTTCCACGGCAGTCGCACGGATTGCTTCCTTTGAAAGGTCTCCGTCCTCGTGCGCCGCCCAGAACGCTTTCGCCTGTCGCTCGGTGAGGTCCAGTCCAGCCTTGGTCATCGCCAGTTCCCGCTTCAACCGGGCGTTCTCCGCAGCAGCGTCGTCATACGCCTTGGCCCGCTTTCGCAGGGCCTTGAAATCCTCCGACGTCGGCTGCTTCGGCTCCGCTCCAGTGTCCTCCAGCTCATCGTCTTCCTGACCCATCGGTCTCCCTTTCGGCTCGGTGCCCCGACTCGGAGGTTGAGGTGCCCCCGGAACCGTCCCTCAGTCTCACCCGCAGGTGGAAAGTTGCTTGAGTCTAACCCTTTACTGGAGAGATCATTGGAACGTTAACGTCCCCGATTGCCCGACAAGAGCGCCACCTGTCTCCCCGAATTGCGCGGTCCGTTCCTGCCCTCTGCGCTGGAGCGCCCGCTGCGCCGCGGTGTCGCCCATGAATGCGGCGCCCAACTGCTCGTCCACGCCGATGCCAGCCACCCCTTCGCCAGGCAACGCCTCGAACAACGGGCGCAATCCCGCGAGCTGCTGGAATCCGGCCTGCGCCTGCGACTGGGTGATCCCGAACGCGGCCAGTTCCTCAAGCCGATCGGCGTCAAGCGTGAAGTCGGCTCGGCGCGCTGCCCCTCCGAGCTGCGCCGCCTGCACCTGCCGCATGATGGCGGGCAGAGCCCGATCCTCGTCGAGTGCCCATGCGGCGAGCTCGCCGCGGCTCACGCCGTAGAGCCGATCCAGCTCGCCCATCACGTCCTGCGGCCCCTGGTCGATGGCAGCGAACGCCTCATTGATCCGGGCCGAGACCTCGCGTACCGAAAGCCCGCCGCCGATGAGATCCTGGAAGTCGGACGGTTCGTCGTAGAACCCCTCGGGCATCCCCGCCTCCCGCATCATCTGGCGGGTCTGGGTCTCGAACGCGATGACATCGGCCGGCGACGGCGGGGCGAGGTCGGGGAAATTGGCCTGGAAGTCGAAGATCCCCTTGAACCGGGTCTTGAACGCGGGCTGCTCCCACAACTCCAATTCAACCTGCTCGGGCGAGGTCCCGAGGCGCAGTTGGCGCTCGGCCCAAGGGATCAGGTCAGCCAGCCCGAGCGAGCGCAGGTAGGTGCCGAGAAATCCCACACCGTCGGGGACCCCGGGGATCGTCCCGTACTGCGGCTCGAACCTCGCAGCGATCTCGCCCGTGAGCGTCTGGTTGGCGATGGCCTGTCGCTCGGCCGCCGTGAGACCAGGCGCGGTGAGGTTGATGTTCGGTGTGCCCATGTTCCCGAGACTCAGCAAGGGCATCTAGCGCCTCCCCATCGTCTTCGCGAGATTGAGCACCAGTGCCGCGGATTCATCTTGAGCATTTTTAGTGTTTCTCCAGCCGTACCGCTCATCGTTACGGAGTGTCTGGGTCCACTCGTCGAGGTTCATAGCCCGGCGCTGGCCCGTCTTGGGGTCCACCGCCATGAGCGCCTTGCCCCACTTCGGATCGGTGAAGTCGATGGTGGCTGGGTTGACCCCGAGCGTCCGGGCAGCCACCTGCTTGTAGGGGTCGGCGTACTGCGCCACCGTGATCCCCTTGTCGATGGCATCCGCCAGCGTGGGGAACAGGCTCTTGGCATACTGACGCATCTGGCTGTCGACGAACCCTGCATCGATCTCGCCGCTGACCATCCGGGTCACGTACGCCGCCTTGGTGTCCTCGGACATCGGCACGAAGTAGGACGACGCAAGGTTCTCCACCTGCGAGCGGAAGTCCGCGGCCTGCCCCTGTAACTGCGCCGATGAGTAGACGAAATCCCCTTCCAGCGCGTCATTGATCTGCTGCTCGTTCCACCCGTTGCGCAGGGATTCCTTGGCTAGGGTCTCGGCCCGGCTCGGTGCCAGCACGATGCCCTTCTCGCGCGCCGTCGCCACCAGCGTCGTCGCCTGCGCCTGAATGCGTGACGCAACTGTGGCCGGGTCGGTGGTCTCGAGCGTCTGCCACTGGCGCTGGGATGCGTTGGTCGTCTGCCAGATGTTCGTCTGCATGACCAGCCCAGTCAGCGTGTTCTCGTCGATCTCCCCCCGCACGTAGCGCCCAAGCAAGTTTCGGATCTCCGGGTTCTGCACGAACGGGGCGAGGACGCCGCCGTGCTGGGTCATGGCGAGAGCGACGATCTTCTCGTCGTCGGTCTGCCCTGCCGGAGCGGGAGTTCCCGCGGCAGGAGCGGCGGCCGGAGCAGCGGCATCCCGTTTGGCGATCGCCTGCCGCGTGCGCGGGCCCATGATCCCATCCACGACCAGCGGTCGCCCGGCGTCGTCCGTGTAGCCGGCAGCGTTGAGCTCGGTCTGCAGTTCCTTGATCTCTGCCTTCGTGGCCACTACCCGCCACCTCCGAACATGCGCAGCAGGACCCCCAGTCCACCCTCGAGCTTCTGCGCCCCTGCCTCCACCGGGGCCTTCTCCTGCAGAAACGTTTCGGCCGCGGTAGAGGCGGTCGGAGGCTGGCCCACCGTCCCGCCGCTCACGGCCTTGCCGTAGGACTCCCGCTGGTAGGCGGCACTGTCGGACTGGAAGTCGGCCACGAACGCCGCCAATTCGTCGGAGGTCGGGTTGCGCCCGAGCAACTTGGTGGCCGACTGCTTGAGCACAGCCCCGAGATCCTCCGCACTCGGCAGTTCGATGACGAGGGGAGCACGCGTCGGCCCACCGCGACCTCCTCCTCCACCGCCAGCCAGCCGGGAGTCGATGGCCCCGTTGAGGATCTGGTCGAGATCCCCGGTGTAATCCGCGAGGTTGGTCGCGGTCACGAACGCCTGAATGGTGTCAGGATCCCCGAGCGCGCCCCAGCTCACCGGTCGGGGATCCCCGCTGTAGTAGGCACTCTCGTACAGACCCCGGCCGTAGAGCTGCTGCTGGAGCTGAAAGAAATCCTCCTGGCTCATGCCCGACAGCATCTTGCGAGCCTCGGATTTCGTGATCTGCTTGGGCCCCGTCGTGAGACCGAGGTTCTGCATTCTCACTGCGACGGACGTACCGGGCGGAGCGATGGGGGCAGGGCCCGGTGGGGTCCACTTGAACCGCGTTTCCGAGCCCACCTGCACCACACCTGTGTCTACCTTGGACTGCAGGTTCCCGAGCGGATTGTCGGCCATCACTGCACCACCGGATCGAGTTCGAGGTAGCGGTGGTAGACGTCGGCCCACGCAAGATTTCCGTCCACCATCTCGGCGTTGAACTCGTCCCATGCCTGTGCGAGGTCAGCGTTGGACTGCGCGGAGAGCGTCTTGGCCCCGCCGGCGTCGTCGCGCGCGGCAAGCTGCTGCTGGATCACCCGCCGCCCCTCGAGGTACTGCCCCAGCATTTCGATCTCCCTGCGATTGGCGAGGCGCGGGTCGGCAGCGATCTTCTCCAGCCCCTCGATCTTATGCTTCCACTTGTTCGCATCGGTGTCACCATAGATGTCGGCCCACGCCGGATACTTGGCCGACAGCTCCGCGATGAACGTCCGCTTGGCCTCCGCAAGATCGGCCGCGGCGGCGCCGCTGAGGCTCGTCAATCCCCGCTCCTTCCGGGCGGCGTCGATGATGTCCATGCCGGCCGAGAACTCCTGCCACCCGAGGTCCACCTGCGGCTCCTTGGACGCCTCCACAAGGTCGAGCACCTTGCGCATGTTCTGGCTCGAGCCCGTCTTGAGCGGGGTGTTGAGCTGGTTGAGCCATACCGTCCGGTTGAACTCACCGGTCCCGTCCGACCCGGCGATCAGGCCGCCGAGCTCGGGATATGCCTGCACCAGATCCGTCAGACGCTCGGCCTCCTCAGCACCAGCGACCGTGGCGGGCACCCCGTTCAGCGACTTGGTGACTGAGCGGGTCACGGCGAAATACTCCTCGCCGTGGGTCTGCACGAACCACTCGTCGGGACTCCGTTCCTCCCCAAGCGGATCCGCCAGCGCCATCTTGTCCTTCGAGTAGAGGGACTGCGCCGCCCGGTAGGCGTCGGCATAGGGCTTGTACGGCGACTCGTAGCCGATGGCGAAGGGGGTCAGATAGGAGACCGCCATCTTGAGCGACCAGAACGAACGGGTCTCGTCGATGGCCTCCTGGCGCATGACCGACAGCTCCTCCTCGGTCGGCACACGGCCCTCCTCCAGGCGGAAGTCCGTCAGCTTCTTGAGCATGGTGGCGGTCTGGGCGCCGGCGTATGCCCGGTTGTCGTCCCCCTCCGCGCCGATAAGCAGGTTGCGCACCGAGGCGGGGAGCAGCTGCTTAGCGATGGGGATATCGGTCGTACCGAACGGCAGCAGGAACTCCACCGCTTCCTCGAGTGACGGCTTGGAACGCACCAGCTGGTTGAGAGGGATCTGGATGATGGGGCCGAACCCCATCTCGCGGGGAAACCCAATCTTGATCGACCGGAGATCAAGTGTGAGGTTGCCGGTCGCCCCAAGCGCCTTGCCGATCCACGGGGCCTCCCGCACCCATGACGGTAGGGGCAGCGCGATCAGCTGCCGCTTCCCGGCGAGATCCCCGGTGACCACCTCACCCGTGTTCGGGTCGATGTGCTCCCCGTTCTCGTTGATGACGTTGCCCCGCTCGTCCCGCACAAACCCGGCCCGGATCGGCGCACGGAGCAGAGCGTAGATCCTCGCCACCCGCTGCGGATGCTGCATGGCGAGCTCGGACCAGATCGTGATGCCCTCACGCACGGGCTCGAAGAACGGCACGGCGAACCGCAGGATCTCGGCCGCACGGGACTGATCCGCGAGATCGTAGAGGGTGGTCTTGGCCTCCCGTAACGCCAACTCGCGTGCCTTCTTGGCGAACCCGGCCGTCATGGTGTCGGTGACCTTGGCCCCCTGGTCGAGCGCCAGTCCGATCATCCGCTCCATCTCCGACGTGTAGAGCGCGTCATACAGAGGGTTGCGGCTCAGCACGTCGTCGGGTTGGGCGAAGATCCACTTGAAGAAGCGGTCCACAGTTGTCTGCGCGAACCGGGCCAACTCGGAGGTGGCTCCGATCTGGTCCACCACCATGCCGTTGACATTCGGCCGGGCGGCGGTATCGGGGATGATCCGCTTGATGTCGTCGGGCGTGACCTTGCCCTCGAGCGCCAGCTGCGCCAGCTCGTCGGACCCGGTGGTGACGGAGTGCACGACGTCGGTGGCGGTGTCCACCCAGTTTTCGAGATTGCTCCGGAGGGGAAGCTCCGACCTGTACGCTCGCCCCTCCGGACCCCGCATCCACCCTAGGATCTCGTCCCGGCTGCGCCCCTCGAGAATCTGCCGGGCCAGCGGGTCCTTTCCGAGCTGGTGGTTGAGGGCGTGGCTCATGGCGGGAAGATGGACCGCCTCCTCGGTGGGAGCCACCTCCCGGAACCCACCCTTTGCCAACTGCGGTCCTTTCTGCCCCTCCGTGATCTCGGCGCGCCGCAGTTCGTCCATGCTCGAACGGCCCGAGTTGATGTTGCGGAGCAGGCGGGCGTCGTCGCCAGTCGCCCCGAACGGGTCCTGGTAGGAGACGCCCTTGAAACGCCGGGTCCGCAGACCCCGCTCGACCGCAGGCACACCGTCGATGGTGTCCCGTGTGTAGTTGAACGCGCGGCGGCTGATAGTCTTGACCTGCGTAAGAGCCCCGAGCTTGGCGTAGATCCGAGCCTGCTGGTCCGTCTGGATCACCAATGAGGTCGACACCTTCATGATCTGTGCCGGCCGCCAGATGTCCTGGAACTCGCTCATCACGTTGAGAGGCACGGTGACGCTGGGGTGCCTCGCCTTAAACTGCCCCCACCGGGTCACCGTGCGCCGCACACGGTCGAAGTCCCCGAGGTGGAAGTAGTTGGGGGTCTGTGTGGCGAACACCGGATAGTGGATCTGTTCGATCGGCCCGAGCCCGTCATCGAGCGTGATGAGGTCCCGGCCATGCCCGGCGTAGACCCGCTCCGACACCGAGCGTGTCAGCTGCGAACGGCCCCGGTTGACGATAGCCACCATCTCGTCGATCTCGTCGGGTGAGATGCCCCGGCTCTCAGCGAGGTGGCGCATGGACGCTTCCTCGGCCTGCTGGAAGACCACGTAGCGGTCGGAGGCCGTCTGTGCCCGCGCGTACCGGGCCATCCACCCGTCGCGACGGCCGACCGGCATGCGCGCGGTGTTGAGCATCCGCTGGAAATCCTGCGCCGACGACGGACGATTGAGGTCCACGTTGGCCTTGGGCAACCGGTCGAACACCCCATGGATGGGGCGTGCCCACGCCGAGGACTGGTAGAAGTCGGAGCGGGACCCGAACTTTTGCGCCAACGCACTTTGCCCCGTCCGCACTTTGCCCAACAGGGTCTCGGTCGGGATCCGGTCGAGCTCGTCCCATACAGCGATCGCGCGCCGGGCCTGCTGGTCGGCGCGGCTGGCCGCCTCCACCACCGGGTCGATTCCTTCCTTTACAAGAGCGGGACCGGGAAAGGACTGCGGCAGCGCGGCGGGCACCGCATCAAGACTGGTCTGCAGGTTGTCGAGAATGACGGCCGCCTCGTTGCCCTTGGCCTCAAGCGCCACCTTTGCGTCGATGTCCCCGAGCATGGCCTTGAGCACCAGCTTGCGGCCCTCGGTGTCGCCCCCCTCCTTCAACGCCGCCGCCAGCGCCGGCCCGTTGGGATGGTTGGAGAAGAAGGAGTCGTAAATCTGCTGCTCGGGCATGTCCCCGATGCGCTCGATGAACGTAGTCGCGGTCTTGGAGTCGACGGCCTTGGCGAGCTGCCGGGCCGCGGAGACGTCCTCCACACCGGGCAGGATCTTGCGCAGACCCCCGGTCTCCACGATTTCAGCTGTGCCTTTTACCCCCTTGATTCCGCGCCGCGCGGCTACGCCCCCGACACCAAGCACCGCGAGCGGGTCGATGAAAATGGCCGACACCACGTCCAGCCCGCCCGAGATGATCCGCCCCGCCCCCTCCTCGGAGTTGAGCCCGGTCGGTGCGATGAGCCCACGGCCGATGGTGTTCGGAGCGTTGGGGTCGTCGAACGCGCTGAGGTCTCCCGACAAGGAGTACGGAGCTTCGCCACGAATCGCCTTGGTGATCGGCTCGATCAGCGCCTCCCGCCGCAGATCCTCCTGCGTCTTGAGCAGTGTCGTCCCGAACTCCCGGACCGCCGGCGGAAGCAGCCCGATGGCCGAGCCGATTGCGCCCCGCGGCCCGATCAGTCCCCCGATCACCTGGCCCCCGCGCTCGGACAAGGTGTCGGAGAGGTCGAAGTCCTCGTCCCCGTTGAAGGGGGCGCGCGCAAGGTCATAGACCAGCCCGAACGGGGCCTGCACGGTCTTGAGCACACCCTTGGTCACGAAGTCCGCGATGCGCGTGCGAAACCCCGGCTGAACCTCCCTCGCCCTGGCTTCGCGCTGGGCCCGCTCGGCCTCAGCCTGCTTGCGGATCCCTTCCCGCCTCTGCTGGGCACGCCCCACTTCGGCTTGTGCCTGCGCGCGGTTGGCAGCCACATCGGCTGCGAGGAGTTGGGCACGTTGCGCAGAGCCTTCCGGGTAGTCCCGGTAGTCGCTCTTGATGGCTTTGGTCAGCCCGCCGAACCCGGAGGTGATGGCCCCGCCGATGCGGTCGGCCATCTACAACGCCCTGATCTGTCCCCGGAGCTTCCGCACGTACAGACGGAAGGCGTCGGAGGTGTCCTCCAGATCGGCCATCACCTCAAGCGCGGGCAGCACCCGGCGCATCCGCTCGAGGTCGGCCATCTGCGGGGTCTGATTGGCGCTCGGCAGATTCGCCAGCGCCTCAGGACCGGGGCCGGGGCCGCGCGGCATCCCCGCGGTGATCGGCTCGGCCGGGAACTCAGTCGGCCGGTTGAACGGCGGGAGCTTCGGGACGCCAGCCGGCACTGACTGCAGCCCCCGGCGCTGCGTCGCAGCCTCACCGTAGGTGCCGGTGTCGGGAGTGGGCAGCGCCACCCGGTTGACATTGAGATCAGAACGCGACGGACCATAAGCTCGACCCGGCGTCCCCACCCGCCTGCCTCCACGGCCGTCGGCCATTAGTACCCCCGCATCTCACGGATGGCAGCGACGGCAGAATCAGGATCAACCGGATCGTAGGTCGCCTCAAAGATGTCGGGTTGACACGGGTAGAACTCGCCTGCTACACCACGAATGATCCAGCACCCAGGCGAAGCGTATAGCGGCCCTTCAAGTGTGTCGATCCGCACAAACGACGGGCGATTCGATGCCTGCCCTGCGTCACCAATGAACTTCTGTACCTCAAAGGCGTTGTCCTCGGTGAACATCATGGCCTCAATCACGACCGGCTTCTTCCGGTATTTCGCCATCATCTACCTCCTGCGATGGACTGCCCGCGCTCCGCGCGCCCCATCTGCTGCGGAAGCCTGAGCGCCCCGAGCAGCGACGTGAGGTTGCTCAGATCGCGCGGTGGGCCCTCGATGGTCTCGATCGGCTGCTCCGCCCCGGCGCCCGGCACCGCTATGCCAGGTTCCGCCTCGGGCGCGCCTGCCTCGACCGGCGTGGCCTGACGCTCCTGCGCCTCCTGTTGCACGCGGGCGACGGCCTCGGGCAGTTCCATGCGGTCCGACTTGATGAGCTCGATGACCCGGGCGAGGTCCGTCGGGGGAAGGGCGCCAGCCGCGGCCTGCTGCTGCAGGCTGGCGAGCAGGGCGTCCTCGAGCCCTTCGGCCGTGATCTGATCGTGCTCGAACTCGGGGTCCTCCACCCAGCCGTCGAGCTTCTGGAAGGACCGGCGGGAGAGCGTCTTAAGCCCGAGCCGCTGACCGCCGCCGATGACCACCTGGTTCGAGTCGCTGCCGGCCATCGCGTAGGAGACCCGCACCTCGTCGGACTCGAACACCTTGTTCGGCCGGTAGGTGATCCGTCCCTTCGCGCCCTTCCAGTCCACGAAGTAGGAGACCTCCCGGTTGCCCCAGTGCCGTTTCGAGGTGGCAATAGCGATCTGGGTCTCGGCCTGCAGGGAGAACCCGAGGATCTCCTGCGCCTCCTGGATGGGGAAGTCGATGGCCGCGCTCAGGATGTTCTCGCCCCGGCGCCCGGTCCGTACGTTGGACTGGCTGGACCCGCCGAACTCCGGAGGGATCCCGCCCGACTGCCGGATGGCGTACTCCAGCCGGTCGAGCATGGGCCCGGTCTGGAACCCCGGCTCGGTACGGAACGGGACCAACCGACCGTCCTGCACGATGCCGACCTTGCCGGTGCGGGCGTCGGCCTTCTGCACGATCTTGCCGGTCTGGTTCGCCTGGCTCGACTCCAGCCAGACCTCGGGCAGCACCCCGCGCTGGACCCCGATGACCGACAGGGCCATGAGCTTCGCCTGCATGATGTAGAGCCCGATCAACTGGTCGAACTGGCCCTGCAGGCGGTCGAGCGTGATCCGGGTGGGGTAGACGACGGGGCACATCTCGAGGCCGTGGGCGTACCGCTCGCACTCCACGGACTCGTAGTCGCTACTACCCGTGGTGGACGACCACCATGAGGTCGTCTGCGAGCCCGTCTCCCCTCCTTTATATGGGAAGGCCGCGGAGCGCCCCGGGGGCTGGTACAGCACGGACGGCGTTCGCCCCCTCCGCGAGGACCCGATGGCCACCAGCACGCGGTCCTGCTCGTCCCAGTATTCGAGCAACAGGACGGTGGCGTCGGGCTCCCTGGCGGTTTCAGGCATCCGCCCCGCAGCCTCGGGGTAGGCATCACGTAGCCAGCGGTAGGTCTGGGTGTACGTGAAGATGCAGTCCTCCACAATGGGCGACAGGCCCATGCCGGGCGGGGGATAGGAGTTGATCGGGTCCCGCACCTCCCAACGGGGGATCCTCGCCTTGAAATCGGGGACCACCACGATCGGGGTCTCGCCATCGAACAGCAGGTAGCGGGCCCGCTTACGCAGGATCAGCCGCATACGATTGTGCTCCCACATCCCGAACACGGCCTTGCGGCCCTCGGCCGAACGGCGCTGCGACTGCTTGGATTCGGGGCGCAACGGCGGGAGCGATAGATCGGGGAGCACCGAGGCGCACCGGAGCGCCATTTGCGTCCCTCCTTGCGAAATCAGATTGGCGACGGCCGGTTTGGATTCCTCGGAGAGCTCGTCGGTCGGCAGGTCGGCGTCGCCGTTCACGATGTCGCGGATCTCGGTCATCTGGGAGTGCACCGCCGCGCGCTCGGCCACCCGCCAGCGGTACAGCTCAGCGATCTCCTCAGTCGTCCGACTCACACGACTCCCGCCCTCCGCTCACGCAGCCACCGCTCGTACGGGCTCTCGGCCCCCTGCGAACGCTCGGGCTCCCACCGGCCGCCGCCCCCCAGCCACGAGGGCCGGTCGAGGTAGACGGGCTCCTCCGCGTGCAGCGCCCCCATGATCTGACCCAGCTTGACCTCGAGGAACCAGTTGCTCATCACGAGGTCGTCGACCATCTTCCGCTCGCTGCTCCAACGCGTGAGCTGGGTCACCAGCTTGCGGACCTTGGGCTGCGCCGGCTTGGCCCACGGCAGGCGGTACTTCCCGAACTTGTAGAGGGGCCCGAGCATCGGGACGCCCAACTTGGAATCGAGCTTGCGATGGCCGGTGGAGTGGGGCAGGACGTTCACCCGCCACTTGGTCTGCCACCGCTTGAAGTGTTCGTACTGGTAGAGCCACTTCTGGCAGGCGTTCTCCTCGACGATCCAGTGCGTGATCGGGAACCCGAGCTCGAGCGATGCCTGCTGCCAGTCCTCCATGAGCCCGACATGGGCCTGCGCGTCGTTGTCCCAGTCCAGCAGGCGCGGGGCCTGCACCCGTTCGTTGAAGATGTCGAACAGGAACCGCAGATCCGCCGGCTGGGCGACGACCCACCACATGACCCCCCACCAGTTCGACGCCGACGGGTCGATCGTGGCGATGGACCACAGGGGGCCCCGCAGCCCCTTCGGCATCTCTCTCAGCCCCCGGTCGCGGTCGAGACACCCGACGTGGGTCCCCTCGTCATCGGTCGTCCCCTCGATCCAGCTGTCGAGCACCAGCGCGTCGTCGAGGTGACCGTCCTCCTGCTGGTAGAGCATGGCGTAGGCGTTGGGGTTGTTGCCCATGATGCCGCGCAGGTCCACCCACGGCAGCCTGCCGGGGTCGAGCAGACAACCCCCGTACCCGTCGTTCTCCCGTTTCCACGGCAGGGCATCGCGCAGGTGGGAACCCTTGGCGCCGTACAGGCACCGCTCCTCGTAGTGGGCCTTGTACGCGATGTGGTGGTACTTCGGCCGGGTGGCGAGCACAATCTCGTTGCCGTCCTCGTCGGCGCCGAGCTCCTCCGTCAGCTTGTCGAGGCAGTAGCGGTAGAGATCGTCGGGGGCCATGCGCTGACCCATGAGGACGTGCATCCCCCCGGGCTCGAGCCGGCTCTCGAGCTCCGTGTCCCAATCGTGGCGCAACTTGTCGCGACCCTCGACGGTCTGGGTGTTCTTCTTCGTGACCAGATCGTCCCAGAAGACGATGTTGAACCGGTTGCCCAGCACCCCGGAGTCCCGGCCGTAGGAACTCCACGTCGGTTCCCTCTCGCTGACGAGCTGCTCGCCGGCCTGCTCGACGATGAACCCGTCCTCCTTCCAGGTCTCCTGGAAGATCGGCTTGAACCGGCCGTAAGCGAGTGAGAGGGTGCTCCGGGCATCGGCGGCCAGCTCCCACCGGAGCTCGTACTCGGTCGCCTTCATGGGGGTCGTCCGCTCGAACATGCGGCGCAGCCGACGCAGATCGCGGTTGGCGTTGTTCTGTGTGTCGGACCCGAACAGCCCCCGGATCCCGCGGTTATGGCAGGTCAGCCATGCGGCGAGATCGACCTTGTACGTGCTCTTGCCACTCCCAGAAGGCGCATTGAGCACGACGAACTCCCGGTTGGGGCTCTCGAGGTAGGCCTTGATCTTGACCGCGGCCTCGGTGTGCCAAGGCCGGGTGATGTGGCCGAAGAAGTGCATGCGGAAGAACGCGAAGTCCTCGAGACCGCGCAGCGCGGCCTTGCTGAGCCTGTGACGGGGGATCGGACCCTGCAGGTCTTCGTTGCGAATCCTGTCCCGCCCCCCGAAGTTGACCCGATCCAGAAACCGGCGGATGGTCTGGGCGTCACGGCTGATCACCTCACCGATGGCTTTGAGGGTGTGCCCTTCCTTGGCCATCTGCAGAATGATGGCTTCCTCGTTGGGCTGCAGCTGACGTGCGCCCGTCCCGCGTCCCATGAACGCTAAGCATAGAGCACAGACTGAGGGTTCATCGGAAGGGCTTGAAACGAAAGGGTTGATTAGCCTTCTAGGCGCGAATAGGCTGGTTCAGTTCGGTCAAGCAGACGGCCAAGGAAGGGCCCGGAAAGAGGGGGCCGGCCGCCCCCTCACGTCGGGCCCGAAAGGAGATGGGTCCTCCTCCCGTGCCAAATTCTAATCTCCTCTACGACATCGCCACCGAAGCAGCCGTACTCGGAAGCAGCATCCTCTCCGAAGAAGTCCGCACCAAAGCCGTCAGCACCCTGCGCGAAGACGACTTCGGGGACGAGGACCACCGGGGTGTGTTCCAGCTCATCGCGTCCTCCGTCGAAGACGGGCATCCCGTGGAGCCGCCCGCGCTCCTGCGGCGGGCAAACGGCATGGACTTCCACCGACCACTCGGATCCCTCCTGCACCAGCTGGTAGCCGAGATCGCAGCACCGTCGTCCGGGCTGCACTACGTCGAGACCATGCTGGAGCTCCGGGAGCGGCGGGTCCTCGAGCGGACCGCCATGATCCTGAGCGGAGTCGCGAAGGGCCCGGACCCCCGTTCCAAGAGGCTGCTGGCCAGCATGTTGCTGACCGAAGACGACAACCTTTCCGAATCAGGAATCGCTACTCCCTGGCCCATCATGCGCCCCGAAGCCTACGACGGGCTCGCCGGCGAGGTGGTCGCAGCTCTCTCGAGCGAGACGGAGGCGGATGAGACCGGGCTGCTCGTCACGTTCCTCTGCCAATTCGGATGCATGGTCGGGGCGGGTCCCCACATCACACTCAGCGGGCGCCAGCACCCGGCCAAGCTGTTCGCCGTCCTCATCGGGGACACCGGGCGATCCCGCAAGGGGGCCGCGGACAGCATGATCTCGTGGCTCATGCGCCAGGTCGACCCGGATTTCGTCATGGACCGGCACGAGACCATGCCCAACTCGGGCGAAGCCCTGGTCCATCAGGTCCGCGACGAACACGACAAGGATCCCGGCGTGGACGACAAGCGCCTGTACGTGATCGACGAGGAGTTCGCATCGGGCCTCGAGCGGATGCACCGGCAGGGCAACTCCATGTCCGGCTACATCCGCGACGCCTGGGACTCCAAACCCCTCGGGGGCAAGAGCAAGCAGAACCCCTCGGTGGCGAAGCAGTCCCATATCTGCATCATGGGTCACGCCACCATGAGCGAACTCGCCGGGAAATTGTCCTCGACAGACATCTCCAACGGGTTTGCCAATCGTTTCCTGTATATCGCGGTGCGGTCACTCAAAATGCTCCCGTTCGGCGGAACCCTGGACACTCCCGAACTCATCGCATTACCCGTACGGATCCGTTCGGTGGTCGAGGACGCATCCAATCGTGGTCGACTGGTTTTCTCCGCCGACTCCCGCGATTGGTGGACCGAGAAATACGCCGAGATGCGCCGGTCGATCCCCAACGAAGGCCCCCTTGTCGGTTTTCTGGGAAGGGGGGACACCTACGTCCAGCGACTCGCTCTGTTCTACGCGCTGCTCGACGGGTCCACATACATCGAACTGCGCCACATGACCTCGGCGCAGGCCGTCTGGGATTACTCCCGGGCCTCCGTCGAATACATGATCGCAACGACCGCCCCACCCCCCTCAGGAACCGACGACGACCTCAACCGCCTTGTCGAGCTCTTGGTCCAGCACAAACACCTCATCGGCTCGCGGGCAAGGCAGTTGACTGGCTGGAGCGGTCAGCGTCTCGCGGTCACCCGGGCCCGCGGGGTGCGGCTCCGGCTGATCGTCGAGGACGAGATCCGAGGGGCTCGCGGGGGGAAGCCGGCCAAGGTGATGCGACTCCCGTGACCATTGGTGACCATTGAGACCATTGGGGACGTCCGGGGACGTTTTGGCTCCCAATGGTCAATGGTCAATGGTCATACAGTTCCCGTTCCAGTGACGTTTTGGGACGTTTCCCTACTATAGGTGATCTAAAAATACTACTCTCCGTGTATATGTATATTCTCTCCGTGATTTTCATAGGTTTTATTTAGGACAGGACGGGTCCCAATGGTCATGACCATTGACCATTGGAGACCATTGGGAGGACACCATGGACCCCGAAACGGACAAGACGCACATCCAGGCCTACCGCCGTGGCTACTGCGACGGGTGGCGCGATGTCTGCGAGGAGCTGGTCGAGGGAGTCCCGCTCGCCGTTCTCCAAGCCTACTGGCCGGCGCTGGTGAAATGGGAAGCCAATTCTCTCCCGGAGGAGCAACGTCCCGTCCTGGACCGGCACAAGAAGATCCCACCCTCTTGACCTCTCATCCATTCCATGCGAACATGGTGTCAACACTCACCCGCTCGAGGAGACACACATGCACCCGGTCACCTTCGTCATCGGCACCATCGTCCTCTGGCTCTGCATCCTCATCGGCATCTTCCCAGGCATCCTCTCCAAGTTTTCCGATCTCATCGGCGACGGCAAGCTCTCCAAAACCCTCGAGTTCATCGCCGGCCTCCTCACGTGCCTCTTCGTCTTCGCCCTCATCGGAGACAAGATCCTCTACTTCGGTGTTCTCCTCGTCGTCGGCATGATCTGTGTCGGCATCGCCGCCATCTGGTTCTGGACGTTCATCGGCATCCCCATGCTCCTCTGGGACAAACTCCGCCCCCACCTCCTCCCCAACGCCAAGCCCAAACGGAAGATCATCTGGCGTGTTTCGGGAAACCCTTGAGTTACCGTGAGTTACTTGCTAGGTTTTCACCAACCCGTAGCGCACCGGTCCAGAGCCCAACGAGCTCCCGGCGTCCCCAGATCCGGGCATACCAGCGAGAACCCAACATCCGTACGAGCCACCTGCGGGAAGAACCCAACAGAGATCCGAGTGTGTAGCACCACCTGTATACGCACCGATCCTCGGCACACCCCCGGTCAGACCACAGCAGGTGCACAGATTCTTCCAGTCAGATGCTGGCAGGAGCACAGACTCTTCCAGCACTGGCAGGATCAGGGAACGGAAGGTCCTCCCAGGGGACTCCCCCCTCGGTACTGCGCTAAGAGGCCGGCCCTGCGGGACATGTAGGGCCCGGACATGGCAGGATATGACTCCGATGCCACGACTGGTTGCACGAGAGCGCTCCTATCTGTGCGACTACTGCCACAAGCCGCTTGATGAGCCACCAATCATGGCGCGCATGACGCTCTGGGACGAACGTGACGATCCACGCGGATCCCTGCTGTCCCCATCGGACAACGATGTGACACGAACCGACGAGCCACACAGGGACGTAACCGACTACGATGTCCGATCCGCTCGGTTCCCCATTCCTTGGAGCAGGTCCCATTCTTGGCAGCTCGTCCTGCATTCCCACTGTGCCAGCGCTCTCACCCGCATGGATGGCTGGGCACTCGAGGACTGGGACATGAGCATCGACCTCACCATGACGGGCTGACCGCGCCTTTTCATCAGGCCCGCTCCTCATCCCCCTCCGGAGGCGTAACCGGTTCCTCCCCGCAACTCGGGCACGCCTCGCCGGCGTAGTGCTCGTCCCCGCAGGAGCACAGGACGGGGACTTCCCCCCCGGGATCGGGCCCCATCCAGCCCCGGGACTCGAGCCCACCGAGGTAGGCATCGCCGGTCATCGTGTCACCTCCGGGGCGTAGAACGTCCCTGCCTGCACCGCATCCCAGCAGCGCATGGTGGGGGCACAGTCAGACCCATCTTCGAATGTGACCCGGACGGGCGCATCGGGGCCGAGCGCAGGCAGAAGCAGGGCGGAAGCGGCGGCAAGAGCGACGGCCGCGGTGGCGAGCAGTCGGCGGAGGATCATGCCTGCACCTCCGCGCGGCGAGCAGTCTCGGTCCTGGCGAGCTTGCGGATGAAACGATTGGTCGGGTGAGCAGTGAGCCGGGCGAGCTCGTCGGCCCCGGCGGCGGTGACCGTTGCCAGATGCGTACGACGAGGATCGGCCACGATCCCGGAGACGCTTCTGTGAACCGAGGGGAAGTCCATGAGGTGCGGGTGTCGGGCGAAGTAGCGGTTCCAGTCCCAGCCCTCCTGCCATGTTCTGGGAGGCAGGGCGTGCCAGTCGAACCAAGGTCTGCGGGGGGTTGTCACGTGTGTCCTCCTCGAGCGGGTATGAGGGCCCCAGTATGCTCCTTGGTGGACACCATGTCAATAGTCCTGCTCCTGCCGAAAGGCTGCCCTGAGTTCGTCCCAAGCCGCAGCGTAGGCTGGGTCGTGGCTGAGATGCCTTCTGTGCTCGGAAGCGTTGAATATCACACCCGTCGGTTTGGGGGCATCCGGCCGGGTTGTACCCCCAGCCGGTTGTGCCCCCAGCCGGTTGTACCCCCAGCGCTGGATGTTGTGGGTGGGGTTGTAGACAGCGATCTGCTCCCGCTCGGCGTCCCGCGCCGCTTGCTTGGACGGATACCCCGTCCAGTCCGCCGAGTTGGCCTCGTCGTACCATGTCCGCTCGGTCGCATGACTGCGGAACCGCGTCCAGGGCTCGCAGGTGGAACCCACGTAGAGCAGCTCGTCATCCCGCCACAGGCGGTAGACCCACCACATCGCCCGCGCGTCGGTAGCCATGACGATGATTGTCCGCTCCGCCTGGTGGCTGTCCCAGCCGCATCCGGCGTAGCCCGCCCTGCGCTGTTTCGTGAGGGGGACAGTCGCCAAGGACCCAGATCGGCCCGAGAGCCCCCTCAGCGGGTCATGGAGCTGCGCAAGCCCCCCGGATAAGGGAATCCATCACAGATAGTCCCCGGCGCTCCCCTCCGGGCTCACGGGTGGCGTGGCGGGTAGAATCGTCCCATGGGACGCCATGTCACCTCCTACCTCTGCCGAGGATGCGGCCTGCTGCTGCCAGCGTACTTTTTTGGGATCCGCCGCACGGGCGAGCGGGCCGGGCAGCGCTTCGACCGGTGCAAGCAGTGCGACGCGCAGCACACCCGTGCGTACACCAAGCGGAAGAAACTCGAGGCGCAGCGCGTGAACAGCCGTGGCTAGGCTCACGCAAGCTGATCGCACGCGCTGGTTCGGCCCCCCGTGCGACCAATCCCGTCTCACCGTGGTCACGACCCCGTGGGGTATCCGGGCCAGGGTGCACAAACTGGTGGCCCCGGTGTTCCTGCTCGCCTGCAACGCTGCTGATCGGCAGAGCGGGTGGAAGCCCAAGCGCATCGATTCGTACGCATGCCGGTCCATCCGCGGGTCCTCGTCGACGTCGCTTCACTCGCACGGGCTGGCATGGGACTTCTTCGCCACGGACCCGGGCGTGGTCCCGCCGGGCGGGGTGTGGAAACCCCTCAACACCGTGCCGACGGAGTTTGCAGCCGCGTTCGAGTCGTTCGACTTCTACTGGGGCCGACGGTTCAGCAGGCAGGACTGGCCGCACATCGAATACCCCGGGCCCCCACCCAAGCTCGAGGCCGCCTCGGAACCCACACCCGGCGCCTATGTCGTGCCCCAACCCCTGCCGCCACCCGTCCCGCTAGCAGGAGGTCGCTACATGCGCCAGATGATCCCGGTCGGCAAGCTCGACGCACAGGGCCGCGGCCACATCCTGACCGATGTTCCGTGGGACGCGTGGGTGTCGGTCGACGCCTCCGACACCGATCCCGAAACCGCCGGCCGCTACGGCGGGGCGTACATCGTGCACCCGGTGGACGTAGGGGGCAGGCTCAAGCTGGTGGTGCACGGTGGCGCGCAGGGCGAGACGATCGCCGTGTACGTCACGACGGTCTAGTACGATTCTTCGAGTACTCAGCGTCGGCCCCGGACCCCGGCCACCTCGAACGGAGGTGGGGCATGGACGGATACGAGGCGGAGGTGGCGCCGGCGTCGGCCACCTGTCACTGCGGAAGCACGAAGCTCGCCGTCTACCGGAGCTCGGGAGAACCGAGGCTCACCGTCTGCGAGGTCTGCGACGCCCTGCCCATCGCCATGATGCGGGCCATCGCACAGAGCC
>JBASRP010000445.1:0-5548 GCA_049273905.1 Actinomycetota bacterium | reverse complement strand
CGGCCATGTAGTGGAGCTGGCACCGGACGCGCAGCAGCAGGTCGGTCGCCGCCTCGAGCTCCGGATCCGCGACGAGCCCTCGCTCGGTCTCGAACGCCGCGGCCAACCAACCGATCGTCGCGCGATCGCGGAGGCCGCCGGCACCCTCCTTGATGTTCGGCTCGAGGAAGTACGTGGCGGAACCTTCCTTCAGGTGGCGCGCGGCCGTTGTTGCGCGGAGGGTCTCGACGAAGCGCGCGCCGCGCTTACGCGTCTGTTTGAGCGTCGCCGCCCGGAACTCATCGAACAGCGCCTCGTCCCCGTCGAGGAAACGCGCGTCGAGGAACGAGGTTTCCGCCTCGAGGTTGGACGCCGCGAGACGGACGCAGTCCTTTACCGTCCGGATCGCGTGCCCGACGTCGAAGCCGGCGTCCCACAGCTCGTAGAAGACCCGCTTGCCGACGTCCGGCGCGATCGAGCGCGCGGCGTGCAGCACCATCAGGTCGACGTCCGAATGCGGCGAGAGCTCTTCGCGCCCGTAGCCGCCGAGCGCGACGAGCGCGATGCGGTCGGGGACGTCGACGGCCTCGCTCCAGACGGCTCTGACCGCCGCGTCCATCGCGGCGGTCAGAGCCTGCACCAGCTTGCGTCCCGAGAGGCCTTGTTCGTGTTCCTCCTTCAGGCGCTCCCGTTCTGCACGGAGTTTCCGGATCGGGTCGGCGACGCCCCCGCTAGATGGCATCCCTCCCCGCTTCACCCGTCCGGATGCGGTGCACCTGCTCGGCCGGCGTGACGATGATCTTGCCGTCGCCGATCTTGCCGGTGCGCGCCGACTTCATGATCGCGTCGACCACGCCGTCGACCTCGCCGTCGTCGCAGAGGACCTCGATCTTCACCTTCGGAACGAAGTCCACCTGGTACTCGGCGCCGCGGTACACCTCGGTGTGGCCGCGCTGCCGGCCGAAGCCGCGCACCTCGGTCACCGTCATGCCTTGCACCCCGGCGCCGCGGAGCGACTCCTTGACCTCTTCGAGCTTGAAGGGCTTGACGACCGCCGTCACCAGCTTCATCGGTTGACCTCCTCGCCGGCGCTCGACCTGCCGTGCGTCGCGAGCGTTCCGACCTCGATGAAGGTATACCCGGCTTCGGAGTGCTGGGACAGGTCGAGGCCTTGCAGCTCCTCGTCCTCGCTCACGCGCAGCCCGACGAGCTTGTCCGTCACCCAGCAGATGATCAACGTGACGACGAACGAGTAGCCGAGCGTCGCACCGACCGCGATCGCCTGCTTCCCGAGCTGCGCCGCGTTGCCGTAGGCCAGCCCATCGGCTCCCGCCGGGTTGATCGCCAGTGTGGCGAACACGCCGGTGAGCAGAGCGCCGACGATGCCGCCGACCATGTGGACGCCGACGACGTCGAGCGAGTCGTCGTACCCGATCTTCGGCTTCAGGCTGACCGCGATGTAGCAGATCACGCCGGCGACGAAGCCGATGACCAGTGCGGCCCACGGTTCCACGTAGCCGGACGCGGGTGTAATCGCGACCAGACCCGCGACCGCGCCGGTCGCTGCGCCGATCGTCGTCGGCGCCTTGTTGCGGATCCACTCGGGGATGATCCACCCGAGAACCGCCGCGGCCGTCGCGATGTGTGTCGCGATGAACGCGCTCGATGCGAGCGACCCGCTGGCGAGAGCCGAGCCGGCGTTGAACCCGAACCACCCGAACCACAGGATCGCGGCACCGGTGATCACCATCGGAACGTTGTGCGGATGCATGGCCTCACGGCCGAACCCGCGCCGCTTCCCCATGTAGAGGATGCACGCGAGCGCCGCGACGCCGGCGTTGATGTGGACCACAGTTCCCCCGGCGAAATCGAGGGCTTTCAGCGATCCGTCGAAGAAGCCCAGCCAGCCGCCGCCCCAGACCCAGTGCGCGACCGGCGAGTAGACGAGGAGCGACCACAGTGCCATGAAGAGCACGTAGCCCCGGAACCGCATGCGCTCGGCTATAGCGCCGGTGATGAGCGCGGGCGTGATGACCGCGAACATCATCTGGAAGATCATGTACGTGGTGTGCGGGATCGTCGGAGCGAAGCCGATCGGGTCGGCGCCGACGTCCTTGAGACCGAAGAACGACAAGTCACCGATGAACTTCCCGTGATCCGGTCCGAAGCCCAGCGAGTAACCGAGCACCATCCAGATGACGCTGACGAGTCCGAGCGCGAAGAACGATTGCATGATCGTTCCGAGCACGTTCTTCGAGCGGACCAGCCCGCCGTAGAACAACGCCAGACCAGGCGTCATGAACATGACCAGCGCGCTCGACGCAAGCATCCACGCGGTATCCGCGCCGTTGATCTCGGGCATGCCTCACCTCCCATCCAACCGGCGGCCGCGCCTGCCCGGCTCACGGCACGCGAGGCGGCTCCCCTCCGCCGCTACTCTCGCGCGAGGCTAACCTTTCGCGTGTTTCCAGTCCATTGTGGAACTGTTACGGCGCGTAACTTTTCACGCTCTCGTCGCCGAACTCGGGGGGGCGCGTCCGTGCTGGTACGCTCGGGCGCCGTGAAACGCGGTCGCGTCGAACGTCCGGTCCTCGAGAGCAAGCTGCTGGCCGGCAATCCGCTGGGCGATCCGGCGGACCGCGTGACGCCGGTCTACCTGCCACCGTCCTACGACGACGCTCCGAACCGCCGATATCCGCTGATCCTCGCGATCGTCGGCTTCACCGGCACCGGACGGATGCTCACCAACGAGGACTGGTTCGAACCGAACTTGCCGGCGCGGCTGGACGCACTGATCGACTCCGGAGAGATGGGCGAGTGCATCGTCGTCATGCCCGACGGCGCGACGCGATACGGCGGGAGCCAGTACATCGACTCAGAGGCGACGGGTCCGTACGGGCAGTACACCGGCCGCGAGGTGATCGCGTGGGCCGACGCCACCTATCGCACCATCCCGAAGCGCGAGGCGCGCGGCGTCTTCGGCAAATCGTCGGGCGGCTATGGCTCGTTCCGGATGGCCGTCGATTACCCCGACGTGTTCACCGCGTTCGCCTGCCACTCCGGCGACTCGGCATTCGAGTACTGCTACCTGCCGGAGTTCGCGCACGCGCTGCGCTATCTGTGGCACAAGAACATGGATCCGAAGCGCTTCCTCGACACCTACAAGACGATCACCGAGCGCACCGGCGACTACATGGCACTTCTGAACGAGCTGGCGATGGCGTCCTGCTACTCGCCGAACCCGAAGAGCGATCTCGGGTTCGATCTGCCCTTCGACGTGAAGACCGGCGCCTTCCTCGAAGACGTTTGGGAGCGCTGGCTGGCGCACGATCCGGTGCGCATGATCCCGCAGCGCGCCGACGCGCTCAAGCAGATGTCGCTGAACTACTTCGACTGCGGGACGAAGGACGAGTGGTTCCTCGACGTGGGGACGCGCCTGATGGCGTCCGGCATACGCGACCTGGGGCTCGAGGTCGTGCACGAAGAGTTCGACGCCGGGCACATGAGCATCCAGTTCCGCTACAGCCGCTCGCTCCCCCTGATCTGGAAGGCCCTCACGCCGCCCGAAGGCTGATCAGCGCCCGCTCTGCGAGAAGTGCTGGAAGTCCTTCGAGCGTTCCCACGTCCCGCCCCAGCCCCAGCCGATCCCGCGGAACGCACGCACGACCGGACCGCCGGAGAGGATCATCCCGCGCCGCGCCCGTGAGCGGTCGGCGAACGGCTCGCCGGCCGCCGGTTCGACGCCTCCCGACGACGTCACGTAGGGGTTGTGGACCGGGTTGATGTCGATCGCGCGGCCGTACGCGTGCTCGGACCAGGCCGACGGATCGCCGGCGCTGCGGCGGCAGTTGAACGCCGAGGTGTTGTTCGCGGCCATCGAGCGAGCGTCGTCGGCGCCGTATTCGTCGACGAGACGCATGCGGTGGATCGGGAACCGCGCGGAGAAGAGGTCTCGGAACACGCGCACGACGTCCTCGGCGACATCCTCGTGTACGACGATCTCGCCGATGTGATGTGCGTCGTCGAAGCCCCAATGGCGCAGACGCACGAGACGGAGGTCCTCCAGCGGCACCGGGCAGCCGAGCCGCCAGGACGCGGACATGCGGGCGCGCGTCGCCGCGTCGATGTGGGCGACGGCGGACGTGAAGCGCGGCGCGGCCGATCTCGAGGGCGAGTCGGTCGCGGGCGTCGTCGATGCTTCCACGGAGGGCCGGGCCGCCGGCCGCAGGGTTCGGTCGTCCTCGCAGGCGGCGGCCAGGACCAGGAAAGGGACGAGCAGGGCGATCCGTTTCATCACCGGTCAGACGCTCAGGGGAGCCGATCGGTTGCGGCTTCTAGCGCTTGATGCCGTCCATCAAGGCCGCGATCCGGGTCGGGATGTCCCCGGTGAGCGTTTCGTATGCGACGTCGTAGGTCTCCAGAAGGCCGAGGATCCGCTCGTCGATCTCCTTCTGGAACCCCGGATCGTTCGGCCGGAGCTCGTCGGGCACGATCGGGAACTCGATCGGCAGATAGAAGACGTGCGTGTACTGGCTCCGCAGGTTGTGCTGGGCGAGCTTGGTGCACTCGTCGAAGAGCGCGGTCTCCTTGCGCCGCTCCTGGTTGTCGAGCACCCAGCCCGCGTAGGCCATCACGTCGACGAGCGACCGGTCGGCGACGAAATCCGGGTGGACCATCTCGTTGTAAAAGTGCTTCAGGAAGATCAGCGTCTCGACCTCGGGCGTCGCGTCCTTGTCGAGCTTGAACCCCAGCGCGGCGACCTCGCGCGCAGCTTCGGGCAGCAGCGGCAGGTCGAGCGGCTCGGCCACTGCTTCGGCCAAGGTCGTTTTTCCCGTTGAGAAGGATCCGACGATCGCGATCCGTGGCATAGGCCGACAAGGTTGGCCGCAGCGAGCGCGGCCGTCAAACCGAGGTCCTACCCGACGGAGTTGAAGACCGACGTCAGCCAGGTCGTGAAGAAGAAGGCTCCACCCACGGATGCGATGAATCCGACGAAGGCCGTGATCGGATGACGGCGGATCCACAGTGTCAACCGCTTGTGATGCGAGTCCCACACCTGTGACGAGCGCTCCATCCATTCCTGCGTGATGTCGCCGTGGTGCCGTGCGCTCCCGTGCGTGCGCGATTCGTGCACCTCGGAGTCGAGCAGCTGCTTGAACGACGCCAGCATGTCCTTCTTGCGCTTCTGGAGGGTCAGCACCTCGGCCGCCGCCGCGATCACCAGCGAGTGCGATCCGTACCACTTGTGCGAGACGGTGCTGACCTCTTCGAGCGGGATCCAGCGAACGACCGGCGGGACGCGGGTGATCAGCGCGACGCGGTAGTTCGTCACGACGAGGGTCGCGCGGCGGAACCGCGACCAGCCCTCGATCGAGAGGCTGACGCGCTCTCCGTCCTTCAGGTCGAGCGAGACGGCGCGCTTGTTGACGCGCTTCGAGTGACGCCGGTGCTTCTTCTCGCGCTTCGCGGCTTCCTTGCGACGCTTGTTCTCATCGACGACGGGCTTCGCCGGCGCTGCTTGCGGCGCGGGACGAGCTTGCGGCGCGGGACGAGCTTGCGGCGCGGGACG
>JBASRP010000444.1:0-3590 GCA_049273905.1 Actinomycetota bacterium | reverse complement strand
CCATCACTCGGTCCTCAGGACGAGCGCGGGGCGCGTCCGCGCCGCGGAGCGGGCGGGCAAGGCCGCGAGGAGGATCGCCGCCGCCAGCGCGCTCACGATCACGATCACGATCTGCAGCGCGGGAACTATGGGCACGGCGGCGAAGCCCGCGTAGCGGGCGATGACCCTCCAGGTCCACCGTCCGACGACGATGCCGAGGGGGATCGCGATGGCGAGCCCAACCGCCACGAACACGATCGCCTGCCACCCGACGGCCGATCGCACCTGTCCGCTGGAGAAGCCCATCGTTCGCAGGATCGCGAGGTCGCGTCGGCGCCGGCGGATGGATGTCGTCAGCATGTGTGCGAGTGTTCCCGCCGCTAGCAGGGCGAGCATGACGGCCAGGGCGACGGCGAGACCCGCCATGCGCTGCATGCTCTGGATCGTGCGCGGAGTGAACTGGTTGAACTCCTCTTCTTCGCTCGGGAATCTCTTCGACAGTCGCGCGGCGGCGGCGACCTGATCGACGCCGGGAGCGAAGCGGATCAGAGCCGCTTCGCGCGGGATCTTCTCGTCGAGCGGATGAACGGCTTCGTACGTCGCCCAGAGGCCCTCGCCGATACCCGTGACGTCGTCGTCGAACGGAAGAACCAACTCACCCACGACGGTTCGCGGCAGTGAGGCCGATCGCGGTTTGCCGATCACACCGACACGAACCTCGCTCCCGATGCGCGCGCGCAGCGCCTCGAGGGTCTTCGGCCCAAGGGCGATCTCGTTCACACCCGTGGGGACCCGGCCGGCGAGGAGCTTCGGGCCGAGATGTCCCTTCACCCGGTCGACGGTGATGCCGTTCGTCGACGCGGTCCAGGAGCGATAGTCGATCCGGAAGGGGAGACCTTGGCCGCCGGTCCCGACCGACGCAGCGGCGACCGCCGGGTCGGCGACGAGATCCTTCAGGTCCTGCGACCCGGTGCTGAAATCGCCGGGTACCGCGTGGTCCCAGTTCCATCCGTACAGGGCGGGGGAGTTCAGCAAGTGGCGCATGCTCGCCCCCGCCGTGAGTGCTGCGACGAGCGCGACGATCCCGGTGACGATCGCCGTAAGCGAGGTCCGGACGGGAACGGCCGTCGTCCCTCGCCCGGGCTCGAGCGCGAACCGCGCCCCGACCGTCGGCGCGGGCCGGCGCGTGAGGACGCGCATGAGCCGCACGACCGCAGACGGTTGGGCGGGCCGATCGGCTCGGCTGTCGACCGCGGCCCGAGTCGCGAGGTATCCGGACACGACCGCGATCGCGAAGACGAGTATCGCGAGGGACCCAACCCCCACGCCGAACGTGGCCGCGGGGAGCGAGAGGCCCGGTGAGGGCTCGGCGAAGTGCGGCGTTCCGAGCGGGAAGATGGGGGAGAGGGCGGCTGCGATGACAGCGGCGAGCGCCGCCGCCCCCGCCGCGATGGTTCCGGCACGCGCAACGGCGATCCGGACGAGATCCGGGCGCGTCATCCCGAGGGCGAACAACGAGCGATCCTCGGATGATTGAAGCAATGCCTGGCGCGCCGACGCCTGCGCGAAGATCAGCGCAGAGACGAGAGAGACGGCGACGCCCAGGACCCACAATGCCGCGCCGTTGAGTCGGAAGACCCGCCGGATCTGGTTGAGGCCCGAACGCCCGTCGACGTAGATGAGTCCGTTCCCGCCGGTCAGCTTGAACAGTGCGTCGTTGAAGGCCTGGACGTCCTCACCGCCTCGCTTCAGTGAGAACACGAAAAGGTCAGCCGACTCGAGCTGCTGGTCGTACATCCGCGAGAACGCGGTGCCGTAGGACAAGCCCGGCTCGGCGATGCCGACGAAGTCGCCCACGTCCGCCGTGATCCCGACGATCGTGGTGCGAACCGTCGGCCCCGGCACGCTCTCACCACCGAAGAAGCTGGAACCGCGCCCGGCGAGGCTCACGTCCAGGACGTCGCCGACCTTCCAATGGTGAACCTGCTCCGCCTTGTAGTTGATGGTGGCCTCGTCCGCGCGGTCCGACCGAGGGACACGACCTTCGAGGAGATGGGTTCTTTCCGGGCCCAGCGCCGTGCCGACGGGAGCGCCGATCTCGATGTTCCCCTTGCCACCCGCCGTTCCACCGTACCCGTGGAAGACGAAGGCTTCGGACACGACGGGCAACTGTGCGACGTCGTCGAACGCGAGCTTCGTCTCCTGGAAGTACGTCGGCAGGTAGATCAGCGGCGGCCGCGTCCTTGCGGCGAGGCGATCGATCACCGAATCGGTTCGCGCGGCCCCCGACGCCGCCGCGATCGCGATCCCTCCGGGGATGCCGGCGAGGAGCACGAGCGCGACCAGCGCGCGCCAGCGCTGGCGGACCTCTGCGCGGAAGCGGATCCACACCGCGTCCATCACTCGGTCCTCAGGACGAGCGCGGCTTGCGTTCGCGAGGCCGCCCGGCCCGGCAGCGCGGCGACGACGTTCCCGAGCACGACCAGCGCCGGGATCGTCAGACCGACGATCAGGAGGGGCACACGCGGCTCGGCGGGGATCCCGAGCTGGTCGGCGAGCCCCGTCCACGCCCAGCGTCCGGCGGCGATACCCAGCGGGATCCCGACGAGCGCGAAGAGCACGAGCGTCGTTGCCTGCCACGCGACCGCGGCTGAGATCTGACGCCGTACGAAACCGAGTGTCTTCAGGATGGCGAGATCGCGACGACGCCGTCGCACGGTTGCGCCGAGCCCATGGGCAAGAGTGGCGGCCGTGAGTGCGCCGAGGAGACCGGCGAGGATCCACGACACGTTGCGGACCTGTCCGTAGCTCGAGATCTCCGGCGTCCTCTGGTCGTCGTGAACGAGGCACAGCTCGCCGGCGAGGGTGATCTCGTCGCACGCGTGGCTCACGCGACGAACGATGGACGGAGATGGGTACTTCGCGTAACGGATGAGCATGAACGAATAGGCGTCGGGCGGGATGAACCCGCGGCCGAGGCCGTCCGCCGTCAAGATCGCGCCGTCGCCGAGGCCCGTCGGAGTGAAGGCGCCGATACCGAAGGCGGGCAGGACTGCGCGACCGACGATCCGCATGCGCGTTCGATCTCGCCCCGGGATGGCGACGAGGACCGATCCACCGACCCGACCGTGAACGCCACGGAGGGTAGAGGTTCCGAGGACGATCTCGTGGTCGTTCTGCGGTGCTCTACCCTCGAGAAGCGTCGGGAATGCGGATCCCTTCAGCTCGTCGATCCCGACCGGGACGACGGGCAAGCCGCCGACCTGGATCGTCGCGCTCCCGTACACCCCCCCAGCGACGGCCTCGAACGACGGTTCCGTCTTGTACCCGAGGCGATCCGGAAAGAGAGCGTCGAACTGCGCGTCGATGCTCGTGTCCCACCTCTGGCCGAAGAGCCGCGGCGTCGTGACGGCCCGATCGAGGCTCGCCCCGAATGTGTAGGCGGCCGCGAGAGCGACCATCGATACGAGCGCGCTCAACACGACGGTACGCACCGGAACCGCGGTCGATCCCCGCCCCGGCTCGAGCGCCATCCGAACTCCGGTCGACGTCTGCACCGGAAGACCGGCGCGGGTGAGGCCGGCGGCGAGACGCGACGCGCGGTCTGCGAC
>JBASRP010000441.1:0-2116 GCA_049273905.1 Actinomycetota bacterium | reverse complement strand
GTCGCAGCCGGTGATCTCCGGCAGCTCCGTCTCCTCTTCCAGGTAGGTCTCGGGGTGCTGCCAGGAGCTGATCGCGATCTTCGCGCTGAGCGGCCCTTCGCAGGCGCGCGGCAGGGTGAGGAAGGGGACGGGCGATCCGCCGGCGCATTTCTCCCCGATCGATTCGCCGTTTGCGATGCTCAGGCAGTGGCCACGGATCGGGTCGTGGGACTCATCGGCGGGGTTGCCCCAAAGCACCAGCTCCGAGCCCAGCACTTCGAGCAGCTGGGAGGCGTTGGTGAGGCCGCCGGTGACGTTGTAGGGGGGGGTTTCGCGGACGCCCAGTTCGAGGGTGATCGGCACCTTGAGCAGCCAGAAGCCGATCTTGGCGACGACGCCCGGCGGCGGGACGAGGTTGTAGACGGCGGCGTGGGGTTCCTGGGTGCCGCCTTTGACCGAGACGAGGGCTTCGACCGTGCCGAGCGCGGCGCCGTCGGGGCAATTGGGCAGGAAGCTGTCGGGCTCGACGGGGGTGACGAAGTCGAGGTTCGAACAGCGCGACACCGCGGTCGGGTTGCCGACGAAGCCCGCGAAGGTGTCGATCACGATGTCCTTGACCGCCTCGGTGGTGATTTCGCCGCCTTCGCCGTTCGGTTCGGAGGCAAGGCGGATCGTCGTGACCATCTCATCGGGGTGGGCGCCGGCTTGGGTCAGCTGGTTGCCTTCCTCGTCGGTGAAGGCGACCTGGAAGTCTTTGACCCCGAAGGGCACCGCCGCGAGCGCGGCGGGCGCCGGGCCGAGGCAGAGGGCGAGGGTGGCGAGGATGGCGATCGCGGCGCGGCGCATCGCTAGGGACTCCCCTCGTGGGCGCGGTGGTGGGCGCGCTTTTGGGCCTTCTTCTTGTTCTTCTTCTTGACGCAGCGCACCTTGCCCTTGCGCTTTACCTTGTGCTTGCCCTTCGCGCAGTGCTTCTTGGCCTTCTTCTTCTTCGGTGCCGCCAGGTTGCCGGGGCCGCTGTAGGTGGAGGAGGTGGGGGGCTGGAACTCGGGAGCCGGCGGTGGGCTCTGGCAGCTTTCCCCTTCGCAGGCCTCCCCTTCCTCTTCGGGCGCCGCGAAGCCGCCTTCGATCCGGGCGTCATAGACGTCGACCAGGCCGGGGTCGCCGGGGTAGAGGCTTGAGAGGGTGGCGAAGAAGACGTCTGAGCCCGAGGCCGAGGCCTCGATGAAGCTCGATTCGTGAGCGCTTTGGCCCGAGCTGATCAGCTCGATGCAGCCGCCCGCGGAGGCCACGAAGGAGCTTGCCTGTTCCTCGCAGCTGCCGGCGCCGGGCTCCTCCCACTGGTAGACGTCGATCTCGGAGTTGGTGTCGCGTGAGACGAGGGCGTCTGAGCTCTCAAAGAAGACCCGGCTGCCGTCGTCGGAGAGGTTTCGCGAGGCATAGAGGTTGGTCTCAAAGCCCCGGACCCAGCCCGCCGCGAAGAACCCCGGCTCCAGTTCTTCCCCCACCGGCCGGCCGCCGCTTCGGTTGCAGGAGAGACAGGCGATCTCCCCCTGCCCTCCCCTTGCCGCGGCATCGAAGCGAAAGAGCTCGGCGTCGCAGATCCCCCCCGTCTGCCCGCAGGGGGCCGGGCTCAAGACGTCGGCGTTGTCATAGCCAGTCAGGGAGCCGACCGAGGTGAAGATCGCGTGGTTGCCATCGGGGGTGACGCGCGAGGAGCGCCGCCCCGGAGCGCCCACCGGGCTCAGTTCGTTGAGGTTGGCGACGCCGGCGAAGGCAAAGCCGGTCAGGTCATCCTCGGCGAGGATCGCCACGAAGGTAGGGCCGCCCCCTTCGCCCGCCCGGTAGCGGTAGAGGTTTGCCGCTTTGTCCTCGGCTTCGGCGCCCTCGCTGTTTTCCTGGCCCGGCGTCAGCGCTTCGCGCGAGACGAAGTAGAGGCTCAAGCCGTCCTCGGCGGCTCCCATGTAGCCGGCGAGGCCGCCGGCGAGGAAGGTGCTTTCTTCGGTGGCGGCGTCGTATTCGTAGAGGTCGCCGAGGCCGGCGCCGGTCGCGTAGTAGGCGCGCGAGCCGTCTTTGGCGGCGGCCAGGAAGTAGGAGGAGGTGGCGCCCGATTCTTCTTCGCCGTCCTTTGAGACATCGA
>JBASRP010000427.1:0-9516 GCA_049273905.1 Actinomycetota bacterium | reverse complement strand
AGCGACTCCAGCGGCCCGCTGCCGAGCACGCGCAGCCGGGCGTCCGGTACCGCCGCGCGCACCTCGGGCCAAGCTTTCAGCAGGACGTCGAGCCCCTTCTTCTCGACGAAGCGCCCGACGAACAGCACCTCAGAGTTGCCGGAGGGGAGCGGGCTCGGCGTGAACCACTCGACGTTCACGCCGGAAGGGATCACGTGGACCCGCTCCTCGGCGGCGCCGAGCGCGACCGCGAGCGGCACCGTGAACCGAGAGGGAACGATCACCGCGGATGCCAGCGGCAGGGTGCTTTCGAGGGCGCCGGGGTACTCGCGGGCGAACGCCGTCACGTCGTGGCCGTGTAACGACACGACGAGCGGAAGACGTAAGCGCCGGACCGGCCCGTCGAGATCCGCCAGCCGGTAGCCGTGGTGCTGATGGATCAGCCGCGCGCGGGCTCCGCGTGCCACCGCGATCACGGCCGCGGTGATGGCGCGTCTTTGCCAGGCCGCCAGCGGCCACGCCGCCGGGATCGCGCGGAGCGAGATCACCGGCCGGTGGGGGAACGTCCCGCGGTTCTCGACCGGCAGCCGCGAGAGAACGACGGCTCGGTGGCGGCTCCCGGTGACGAGGGTGTGGACGAACTGCTCCGAGATCGGCAGCCAGCGCTGCATCGTATGGAGGACGGTGAACACGCCGGAAGAGTAGCCGCCGGCGCCGTTGGGGGAACTCAGGGCCGGCGGTTCGGGACGAGCCGGGGGAGCGCCGCCTCGACGGCGCGAACCACCGGGCCGAGCACGCGGCGCGGCGTCCGCGGTCCCATGCGTTCGAGGACCTTCATCGTCGGTCCTCCGATGCGCAGGAGCAGCCGCAGGCGCGCGGCCATCGCGGCATCGCTCCTCGCCCAGGGGGCGCGGGGCCGGTGACGGAAGAAGATCGTGTTGACCACGAACCGGGGCTCGCGCAACGGCGAGCCTTTCCGCGTCGCGCGTTCGACGATCGCGCGCGTCACGCCGGGCCAGAAGGGGTCGTTGAGCGCGACGACCGCGCCGTCCGGAACGAGCGGCATCCAGTCGTCGATGTCTTGGAGGACGGCGGCGTAGTCGTGATCCCCATCGATGAACAACACGTCGACCCGGCGCCCGTCGAATCGCGGTCGCGCGTCGTGCGACATCTCGCGGACCGGCTCGACGAGGTCGCGGACTCCCGCGCTCTCGAGATTCCCGAGGAACTCCTGGAATCGGGCTTCTATGCCGCCGGGCCCGTCCATCGGCGATGGAACCAAGGGATCGACCGCGTAGAGCTTCCCACCGCCGTGCGCCCGCAACCCGAGGCCCAGCGCGACGGTCGATCGTCCTTTCCACGACCCGATCTCGACGACGACGGTGTCGCCGGGCGGTGACGCCGTGGTCCGCGCGGCTTCATGGAGCTCCCACGCTTCGGCGGGATGCAGCCAGCCTTCGATGGCTTCGATCGTGCGCGCGAGTTCGGTCGGGTCGCCGTTCGTCACCCCGCGCTCCGATCGTGCGTCACGGCGCGGGGCCTTACTCGGCCGCGCCGAAGTACCCCTCGCGCTCGAGGTACAAAAGGATCTTCTGCGCGGCCTCTTCGGGCGTGTTGTCGGTCGTATCGATGACCACCTCGGCGTCGTCGGGCTCCTCGTACGGGTCCGAGACACCCGTGAACTCCTTGAGGATGCCGGCGCGCGCCTTCGCGTAAAGGCCCTTGCGATCCCGCTGCTCGCAGACCTCGAGCGGCGCCGCAACGTGGACGAGCACGAAGCCGCCGTGCGGCTCGACGATCGAGCGCACCTCTTTGCGCACGGCGTCGTACGGGGCGATGGGCGCGCAGATCGCGATGCCGCCGTTCTTGGTGATCTCGGACGCGACGTAGCCGATGCGACGGATGTTGATGTCGCGGTGCTCGCGCGAGAACCCGAGCTCGGAAGACAGGTTCTTCCGGACGATGTCGCCGTCGAGCAGCGTGACCGGCCGCCCGCCGGTCTCGAGGAACTTCACCAGCAAGACGTTCGCGATCGTCGACTTGCCCGATCCCGAGAGACCGGTGAGGAAGATCGTGAGGCCCTGTTTCGTCCGCGGCGGATGCGTCTTGCGCAGCTCGGTGACGACCTCGGGGAACGAGAACCACGCGGGGATCTCGCGGCCGTCCGCCAACCTCTTGCGCAGCTCGGTGCCGGAGATCGACAGAACGCGCGCGCCCTCCGGAACCTCGTCCTCGGGCACGTACACGTCTTGATCCTCGAGGTACACCATCATCCGGAACGGCACCATCGACACGCCGAGCTCGGCCTCGTGCTTGCGGAGGAGATCCTGGGCGTCGTACGGCCCGTACCACGGGTTGCCGTCGGGATCGGAGCCGGGCCCGGCGTGATCCCGTCCGACGATGAAGGACGCGCACCCGTGGTTCTTCCGGATGATCGCGTGCCACACGGCCTCGCGCGGCCCGCCCATCCGCATCGCGAGCGGCAGAAGAGCGAGCTTCGCCGTGTACGGCGGATAGCGGTGCATCAGCGCCTCGTAACAGCGCACGCGGGTGTAGTGATCGACGTCGCCCGGCTTCGTCATGCCGACGACCGGTTGCACAAGAAGGTTCGCTTCGAGCTCCTTCGCTGCGCGCAACGTCAGCTCGAAGTGCGCGCGGTGCATCGGGTTGCGCGTCTGGAACGCGACGACGCGCCGCCACCCGAGCCGCCCGAACTCCGCGCGGACCTCGCGCGGCGTCTGCCGCAGCTCGCGGTAGTCGTAGTGCAACGGCAGATGAACGCCTTCGAGCGTGCCGCCGACGTAGACGTCGTTCGTGCGCTTCAGCAGGTGGCCGGCGCCGGGGTGCTCCGGCCGCGTCGTTCCGAAGACGGCCTGCGCTTCGGCTTCTCTGTCCGGCGTCCATACGTCGCCGACCGTCAGCGCCGCCAGCATCACGCCTTCCGGATCGCGCAACGCCACGCGGTCGCCGGACGAGAGGCCCTCGGCGAACTCCGGCGGGACGTCGAGCGTGATCGGGATCGGCCACAGGGTCCCGTCGGCGAGGCGCATCTGCTCGCAGACGGATGCGTGGTCGTCACGGCCCATGAAGCCGCGCAGGGGCGAGAAGCCGCCGGAGAGAAGGAGCTCGAGGTCGCAGAGCTGGCGCGGCGTCAGGTCCCACGACGGCCATTCGCGGGACGCCTCGCGTAGCGAGGCGGCGGCTTCGTCGCCGGCCATGAGGTCGACGAGCGATCCGCCGTGGGGCTCGATCAAGTGGTCGGTCATGAGCGTGATCCTTCGCAGGGTCTCGGCGCGGGGCTCGGAAGACGCGATTGTACCCGTACAATCGCCGTCGTCATGACGCGCCCGAAACTCCGCTATCTGGAACGCCGGTGGAACCGTTTGGGCCGCGAGGATCCCCTCTGGGCCGTCTACTCGGACCCGGAGAAGCGCGGGAGCAGATGGGATATCGATGCCTTCCTCGAGACCGGGGTCACAGAGATCACCCATATGCTCGAAGAGGCGCGTGCGTGCGGTCTCGACCCTCGTGGCCGCGCCCTCGACTTCGGATGCGGCGTCGGGCGGCTCACCCAGGCGTTGGCGGCTCACTTCGACGAGGTCTGGGGCGTCGACGTCGCGCCGTCGATGATCGAGGAGGCCGAGCGCATCAACCGGTTCCCCGATCGCGTTCACTACCGTCTCAATACGGTCGACGATCTATCGACCTTCGAGGACGACCGCTTCGGTCTCGTGTATTCGAGCATCACGCTCCAACACATCGAGCCCGGCTTCGCGCGCCGCTACATCGCCGAGTTCTACCGCGTGACGAAACCCGGCGGCGCGGTGATCTTCGCGATCCCGGAACCGACGCCCCGGCAATGGATCAAAGAGAAGATCCCCCGAGGCCTCGTACGGGCCGGACTCTCGGCTCTGTCGCTGATCCGGCCCCGTATGGAATCGTGGGGGATGTCGCCCGGAGACGTGAGCACGATCGTATCGGCGAGCGGCGGGCGGGTCCTCCGATCGGGCGGCGACGCCGCGTTCACGACCTACTACACGATCGTCGGGGACCAGACGCGCTAGATCTTCGGTGAGCTGGACGCGACCGCGACGCGTTCATTCCGGCGGCACGCGTCGACGAGCGCGCGCGGCTCCAGAGCCGGCACCTCCGAACGGAAGAGCTCCTGGAAACGCTCGAAGATCTGTGATCCGCGCGGGTTCCCGTGGAAATGATGGGTGCGTCCCTGCGTCTCGGCCGTGTGTCGGACGGCGAAGTCGTAATAACGGTTGTGGCGATCTTTCATGCTGACGACGGAGCTCAAGGTGCCGAACCCGAGGTGCAACACGTACTCGTTCGCGAAGAACGGAAGGTCGATCATGCGAAGACCGTGGTCCCAGAAGTACCGCTGCATCTTCAGTCCCGGATCGCCGTGCTCCTGGAACGGCGGCACCTCCGGTTGCCACACGAGCATGGGGTCGATGAGCAGGGAGGCCAGATGCGCGTAACCCTCCGTGATCCCGGCAAGCCCCTGGAAGAACTGCCCTGCCGCGGCCGCGGCGCCGCCGGACAACGCGTTCACGGCGACATCCAGCGCGTCTGAGCGGAGCACGATCGCATCCGAATCGAGGACCCAGACGTAGCGAACGGTCTTCTCGATATCGGGCTGAGACGCGAGGTACGAGATCCCTCGGTTCAAGCCCGGCCCGTGATAGGGCGGGCCGTCACTCTCGATGAGTTCGATCATGCTCGCGGACGCGAACTCGCCAAGGAGCGCGAGCGATCCATCGGTCGAACCGTTGTCCACCACGACGATGCGGCAAACGAGGCGGCGATCGAGAACCCGGAACACGGAGAACAAGAGGCGCGCCATGTGCTCGAGGCCGTTGTAGTTGACGACCACGATCGCGACGCCCTCGGTCGAGGGTTCGAGATGCACCGGCCAGGCCACGCGGCGACGGGCTTCGCGGACGTTGGTCAAGGACCGCCCCACGCTTTGCACGTGAGCGCGCGCCGTCCCGGCCATCTTCCCGACGATGCCCATAAAGGCGATAAGCGTATCTCAAGCGGGCAATTCCGACGAGGGGAGAAACCGGCGCAATCGGCTTGCCTGTACCCTTCGAGACTCCGATATGGAGGCGGGAGTGGCAGAGACATCGGCGGGAGCGACGATCGTGTTGCCGACGTTCCGGCGCCCCGACTCCCTCGAGAAGCTTCTCGCGGGATTGCCGTCCCAGCACGATCCGGGGACGCCGTGGGACGTGCTCGTGGTCGACAACGACGATGCGCCCGGCGCCGAAAACGTCTTCGCCCGGCATGCGTCGTCGTTGCCCGTCGGTTCGCGCTTCGTACGCGAACCGACACGAGGGTCCGCGCATGCCCGCAACACCGGGATCGCCGGCGTCCGCCGGACGGTGACGGTTCTCTGCGACGACGACGTGGCGCCCGAACCGGACTGGCTCGCGCGCCTCATAGAACCGATCCTGGCCGGCCGCTGCGAGGGGACGGGCGGGCGCGTGGTGCTGGATCCGTCTGTGCCACGACCGCGCTGGTTCGACGAGAGATCGCTCGGCGGTTACCTGGCCGCGTGGGACTTGGCCGATCACGAAAGGGATCTCGAACGGGGCGAGATCGTCGTCAGCTCCAATTGCGCCTACCGGACCGACATCTTGCAGCGCACCGGGGGATTCGATCCCGCACTCGGCCCCCGCGGTAAGACGCCGTTAGTGAACGACGACGCTTTGGTCACACGTCGCTTCCAGGCGCAGGGCGGTCGCGTGCGCTTCGTCCCCAGCGCGGTCGTGATACACGAGTTGCCATCCGGCCGGCTCAATCGGCGCTATCTGCTGCGTCGCGCGTACCTGCACGGCCGATCCGACTGGATCCTCGACCGGGACGTGATGGCGGCCGGACGCGCGCGCGGTGCCGGATCGGCCCTGCGGGCCCTACGCCGGGAGCTTGCCTTGCGAACGAAAGAGGGGCTCGCGCACCCCGGCGTCGCCTTCCATGCCGCCTGCGATATCGCTCGAACCGCCGGATCCCTCCGGGAAGCCGCCGCGCTGGCTATCTCTCGTTGATCGGCGAGAGCGAGAAACTCGTCCCGGCCCAGCAGGATTTTGTAGGAAGGGGGAGAACCGTACCCCTGCGTTCCTACGGTCGGCTTTGCTCGTTCGTTCTCCCAGGGGGGAAAGCTTGCGACGCGTATCCATCATCACGCTCGTCATCGCCGGGATCCTCGCAACACTGGGAGTCGCCTCCTCGACGGCTCAGCCGGACGGCTACATGACTCGTGTCCGGTTCGTCGTGAACGAGTCTTCTGACTGGGCCAGCGTCGCGATCCAGGACGCGTCGCTCCTCGCATACCACGTGTCGGCCGCCTCGCCGGGTTCGTGGGTGGAGCAGGGCAGCGACGGATTCGATGTCAAAGGCTCGAAGCCGGTCTCGATGACCGTCGACGCCGTGTACTGGATCCCGGACGGCAGCGCGTTCACTATCTCTCTTGCGAAAGCATGGTCGGGCGAGGCCCGGCTTCTCGTGAGTCGCACCAACGCCGACCCGAGCCAGATCGCCGACCTATCGTCCACGGCGCACTTCGGCAACACGAACGTGTCCGCCAGGGTGTCGCGGGGCTCGCTGGTCGGTGAAGGACTGGACATCCCGCTTACGGACCCGCGCCGCCTCGTCCTGTCCTTCTACTACCCGTGGTACCAACAGGGCTCGTTCGATCAGGGCATGTGGCACGACAAGCCGACGGGGCCGTACGACACGAGCGTCGCCTCGGAGGTGAACAAGATCGTCGCGCAGGCCGCCGGCGCCGGGATCGATGGGTTCCTGTACTCCTGGGACGGCATGTACGACTATCCTCGTCGCTTCGATCTGCTGCTCTCCGCCGCGCAAACGCGCGGAAACTTCTGGGCCGCGCCCGTGATCGAGCTCCTCACCTTCTCTCAGGACGGGCAGTTCGACCTGGCGAAGATCGAGGCGGTTACGAGATCGGCGCTACAGCGTTCCTCGAACACGGCGTTCCTCCGCGCCAACGGCCAGCCGGTCGTCTTCTTGTTCGGCGCCGGCGAACTCGGCGTGGCGAACTGGAAAACGATCCGCCAGCGGCTCGCTGCGAGCGGGCTCAACCCTTACTACGTCGGCGATGCGATCGATGACGGCTTCGGCTTCGACGGCTTCTACCAGTACAGCCCGAACGGGATGTCCTACCAGCAGCTCGTTGACGAATACGCAGCGGCGGCGCATTCCCTGCGTCTGCAGGCCCAGGTCGACCCGACCGTTAAGCAGCGCCTCTGGGCCGCGACTGTCTCGCCCGGTATGAACGATTTCTACATGCGGCCGTTCAACTCCACGAACGAGCCGCGCAACGATGGGTCTCGTTACGACATGACGTGGAACGTGTCACTGATGTCGACGCCGGAGTGGGTCCTCATCACGTCTTGGAACGAATTCTACGAGGCCACGCATATCGCCCCGAGCGAGAGATACGGGACGACGGCTCTGGACCAGACCCGCTGGTGGTCGAGCCAGTTCAAGAGCCCGGCTGCTCCGGCCGCACCGGAACCCGAGGACAACACCGGTTTGATCCAGAAGCTCGTCGGGCCGTTCTCCTTCGGCGAATCTCGTTAGCGGACCCCCGGCCTGCGCTGCGGGCCGGAGGGCAGGCCAGGAGCTAACCTACCTGCCGTGCAAACGGCACCGGAACGCCGTGAGAGTCCCTTGTGGGCCGTCGTCAAAAGGCCGTCGGCGGTCGCCGTCATCCTGGCCCTGATCGCGGGACTGGCCGCGGCCGGGTTGGGGGCGACCTACGTCCTGCGGCAGCCGGCCCGTTTCGTCAGCGTCAGCGTCCTCGTGATCGATCAACCCCGGGCGGTCGCCGCTGCGGGCAACGAGGGTGTGATCCTGAAGCTCAACGCCCTCCGCCCGAAGTACGCGGCTCTGGCGCAGACCCGGGCGATCACGATCCCCGTCGCGGCGCGAGCCAAGGTCCTCGAAGGGGAGGTCGCGAGCGGGACGAGGGTGTTCTTCCCCGGGCCGTCGCTTTTGATGATCGTCGATTCCCGCACGAATGAGGCCGAGAAGTCGCAGAGGGTCGCCGACGCGATGGCCGCCGAGCTCGTGGCCTTCCTCAAGAAGGAGCAGGACGCCGCGAAGATCCCGGCAGCGGATCGCGTCCAGTTCAACATCATCACCCCGGCCTCGCCCGGCAGGAAGTTCGAACCCACCCGCTCGCGTGCCGGGGTCGAGGGCGGGATCGCCGGCGGGATCGCTTTGATCCTCGTGTATCTCGTCGTGCAAGCCATGACGATCAGCCGCCGCCGCCAAGACGTCTGATGTCTCCGACACTCCTCGCCGTCCTGGCGGCGTTCATCGTCGCGTTCGTCATCTGGGCGCCTCTGCGCGCAGCGTTCGTCGGCCTCGTGGCTGTTTCCTGGCTGATCCCGTCGGCGCTGGCCCTCCCGTTCTCGCCCAGCGCCTATCCGACGCTGCATCGGCTCGTCCTGGCCGCGTTCGCAGTCGGTCTCATCAGGCGAGGGCGGCGCGGCGAAGTTCACCTCGACGACGCGCGGCCGACGGCTCTCGCCCTCGCCCTCGCCGGTTACGCCTCCCTCGCGTTCAGTATCGGGATCGTGCTCGGCGATCCGGACGTGAAGATCGCCAGCTCACTGAACAGCTGGCTGTCCATCCTCGATTCCTTCGTCTTCTACGCGGTCGTGCTCATCGCGATCCGCGCGATCGGAGACCTCGCGTGGATCGCGAAGGCCGTCGCCGGCGTGTTCGTTGCGGCCGCCGGCATCGCGCTCGGAGAGCACGCCACAAAGTGGAGCTACGGCCGCTGGTTCTTCGAAGCGGTTCCGCCGCAGAACCCTCCGCCGGGAAGCTTCCCGCTCGAGAGCCGCGGCGGCGACGTGCGCGTCCGCGCGGCCGCGGACTTCGCGCTCGCCTACGCCTGGGTTTCGGTGGGCGCTCTTCCCCTGGTGCTCGCGGTCGCGGCGAAAGCGAAGCGTGTCGTTGCCATCGCGTTCCCGGCCGCTCTGGTGCTGACGGTGATCTGGACCTACTCGCGCAGCGCGTACGCGGGCATCGCCGCCGGAGCGGTCGTTCTCATCCTCGGCAGCCGCGTCGACCGGCGTCTCACGACCGTTATGGTCCTTGGTGCCATCGTCGGTCTCCTCGCGCTGGGTTATCAGAACGTCGTCCGTCCGACGTTCGGCACCCAAGAAGCGACGGCCTCGACGGAACTGCGGGAGGAACGTTTCCCCGCCGTTCTCGCGCAACCGGAGGACCGTCCCTTCCGCGGGATCGGCTTGGCCGCCCTGGCGCAGCGCGGCATCGAGTCGACGGACGCGAGCTTCCTCCTCGTCTACGCCGAGCTCGGAGTGATCGGCCTGGTGGCGTTCGGCATGTTGATCGTGATGAGCCTGCGCTGGGTCGTCCCGTCGCTCCGGGCCCCGCCGGGCCCCGACCGGGTGATCGCGGCGGCCGCTTTCGCTGGCATGGTCGCGCTCGTCATCGGCGCCTTCGCGTACGACGGTTTCCACGTGGGGTCCGCGC
>JBASRP010000424.1:0-3044 GCA_049273905.1 Actinomycetota bacterium | reverse complement strand
GGGTCAGCCGGCGGATGCGTTCGGGGTCGTAGTCGCCTCTGATCATGTGAAGGCCGCGGACGGCGCGGGCGGACGAATGGTAGCGCGCGGGCGTCACTTCAAGCCCCGGTGGTACAAACCTTGGTTCCGCCCGCCACCCAGCGACTCGGTAATCCTGCGGAGCCCGAATGGGGGAGTCAGAACGGCCCGGCATGCCTATCGAAAAAGGACACCGCCTTGCGGACAATCCGTTGCATGCAGCAACTGGGGCAGCAGCTAGGGGCCGCCGACGTCGGCGGGGACTGGGAGGACCAGGCCCAATGCCGCGGGGGCGACGGCGAGGTCTTCTTCACGCCGGGCGCCGCGCAGGAGTTCCGCGCGAAAGCGGTGTGCCGGTCCTGCACGGTCCGCTGGGAGTGCCTGGCCTACGCCTTGAAGCACCGCGTCGAGCACGGGGTCTGGGGCGGTCTGACCGACCGCGAACGCCGCCGGATCCTCAACCGGACCCACCCGCTCTCCTGGGATCCCGAGACGGCGGCGCGGGCCGTCTCCTAGGCGGGCGGCAGGACCGCCTTCACCGGCAGAGCGCCGAGCAGCTCCTCTCCCACGCGCCGCAAGGCGACGAGGTCGTGGACGTCGTCCGCCAGGTCGGGCACCCGCCACACCGGCACCTCGGTCAGGTCGCCCAGCGCGCCCTTGATCGCTTCGTCCTCGCGCAGCGAGATCTCGCGCCAGGACGCGTACAGGTCGAGGATCGGCGGAAGGATGCCGTGCCCGTCCTTCGCGCGAGCGGCCGTCGCCAGCGAGCGCGGATCCTCGAGACCCGGAATCCCCGGCACCATGTGCGTCCGGTTCATCACGACGCCGCCGAGCGGCATCTTTTCGGAGCCGAGGCGCTGAACGAAATAACGCGCTTCGCGCAGCGACGCCTCCTGCGGCGCCGACACGACGACGAACGCCGTCCGTCGAGCGGCGAGGAGTTCGTACACGCGCTTCGCGCGGTCCTTGAACTGGTCGTACATCCCCTCGAACGCGAGGAAGAAGTTCGCCACGTCGGCGAGGAGTTCGCTGCCGGTGATCTTCGTGGCCACCTTCAGAAAGGCGCGCGCGCCGAAGTTCACCGCTTTCAGGTAGGTCTTGCCGGCCTGGAGGTACGGCCACAGAAGTAAGCGCAGGAAGCGTCCCTCGAAGAAGTCGGTGACTTTCTTCGGGGCGTCGAGGAAGTCGAGCGCGCTGCGCGTCGGCGGTGTGTCGAGGACGATGAGCTCCCAGCGCCCTTCCTCGTGAAGCTCCCAGAGCTTCTCCATCGCCATGTACTCCTGCGTCCCGGCGAGGCTCGAGGAGATGTGTTGGTAGAACGGGTTCGCGAAGATCTTTTCCGCGCGATCGCGCGACGTCATGTCGAGGATCATGTCGTCGAACGTCGACTTCATGTCGAGCATCATCCCCCACAGCTCACCCGGCGGTTTCTTGCGGCGTTCGCCTTCGAGGTGGATCCGCTTGGGCGTGTTGTCGAGCGCGTCGAGGCCGAGCGACTGCGCCAGGCGCCGCGCCGGGTCGATCGTGAGGACGAGAGCACGCCGGCCCTCGTCGGCCGCGCGGAGCGCGAGCGTCGCGGCGGTCGTCGTCTTTCCGACGCCGCCGGGCCCGACGCAGACGAGGACGTGCCGGTCCGCGATGAGCTCCGCCAGGACCTGTTCGCTCACCGGATCGCTCCTTGCGCGGCGAGGTCGTCGGCGAGGCGCCCGATCTCGTCCTTGCCCATACGCGGCGCGAACAGGTAGGGGAGCATCACCTTGGGCAACCCCGTCTCGCGGTCGAGCTCGGCGATCGCGTCGTGCTGGTTGATCGTCCGCCGCGCGTGCGCGCCGCCGACGCGCGCGAGCTCTTCGACCGCCTCGTCGCTCAATCGGATGCCGGCGCCGCCGGCCTCTTCTTTCAGACGCTCCTGCGCGCCGGCCGCAACGGTCACGAGCGCGTCGGCCGGCAGCACCTCCGGATAGACGCCGTTCACGACGACCGGACCCAGCGTGACGCCCATCTTGCCGAGCTTTTCCGCGGCCTCCGCGGTTTCGCGAACCGGCATGTCTTCGGGCAGCGTCACGAGAACCACCTGGGTGCGTTTCGGGTCCGACACCATGTCGAGGACGCCCTGCGCCTGTTGCCGGATCGGGCCGCTGCGCACGAGCTCGACGACCGAACGTGGCGCCTCGAGGAACCGCGGCAGCCGGCCGGTCGGCGGCGCGTCGAGCACTATCAGGTCGAACGCGTACTGGCCCGCGGTGCGGCGGCGCTCCGCTTCTTTGATCTTCCCGATCAGCAGGATGTCGCGCAGGCCTGGGGCGACGTTGGTCGCGAACTCGACGGCTTTCGAGCCCCGGAGGACGCGGCCGACGTAGCGGATGCCGTAGAAGAGGTAGAGGTACTCGACCAGCGCTTCGTCCGGGATCACCGAGAGTCCGGTCACGTTGGGGGCGAGCGCTTTCTCTTCGTATCCGATCGCTGCGTGCCCGAAGAGAGGTGCGAGGCTCTCGCGCTGCTCGACCTCGACCAAGAGCACGCGCTTGCCGGCGCGCGCTGCGGCCAGCGCGAGCGCGGCAGCTACGGTGGTCTTTCCGACGCCGCCCTTCCCGGAAACGATCGCCAGACGAGCCGCATTTAAGGAATCCGTCATCCGGTCGGCCATCATAGACGTGCAGGAGAAGCGGGGTTGCGGCGCCCGTGGGAGGCTCCGTCGAGGAACGGCTATCATGCGCGCTGCTGTGCTCCGCAAAACCCTCCTTCTTTCGATACTGGCGGCGACCTGCGCGTTCGGCGCGCCGGCCGCCGGTGCGCAGTCGTCCAACGACGGACGCACGGTCGTCGACGTCGCCGAGGTGTTCGGCGTACTCGACGCGCAGCTGGCCGCGGACGTCGTGGGGCGCATCGAGGAAGCGGAGCGCGACAAGGTAGCGCTTTTGGTCCTCGAGCTCGACACCGCCGGCGCGCTCGAGGTCGACGTTCCGACGTTGGTGCGGGCGGTGTCCGAGTCGCGCGTCCCGGTCGCCGTGTGGATCGGTCCGCGG
>JBASRP010000409.1:0-4588 GCA_049273905.1 Actinomycetota bacterium | reverse complement strand
GCCTTAACCTGCGGGCGCAGAAACTCCAGCACGTCGCCGAGGTCGCGCACCGCGTCGCGTCGGTCGTCGACCGTTGCCGACCGGCTGCGGTACTTGCGCACCGCCGCCTCGACGCGGGCGGCAACGTCGTCTGGATCAGCCGAAACAGCAAGCGGCGTCTCCATGAGCGCCGCGAGCTCGGCCCCGCCAGTCAAACGCACCTCGCCCTCGTCCGATAGTTCGTAGCCTTCGTCGAGGTCGCGCATGATCTCGTTAATTTCGTCTCTGAAGACCTTCCGTCCGGCTTGACGATCGAAGCGCGAATAGTGCCAACCGCAGTTGTTAAAACCGTGATAGGACCCGAAGCCTTCCATCGGCTCGGAAACGTGGTCATTGAGCAACTCGATGACGTCAAAGAGATCGTCGAGGTCGTAGGCGCTAGTCTTGTCCCAGATCGGCCAGAGGTGATCCTTACGCAGCTTGCGGAGAAAGAACGCGCCGATGTCGCTGCCCATCGTGCCGTCGACGTCACCCGCATCGACGCACGTGTAACCCATGGATTCCTGGAAGAAGCCGCGCGCCGATAGCGACGAAAACGTCGCGGCGAAGAGCCTCAGCGCCTGGGCCAGATCGATGTGCGAGACACCCGACCGCCCGGCGCGCGCGGACCAGTACCGTCGCTCCATGGACACCACCCAGGATACCGCCAGAAGTCGCGGTGCTTCGGGAGAAAAACGCGCAGAGCCCGGTGATGAGCCGGGCTCTCGCGCTATGCGGGCGGAGGAACGTCAGTCTTCCTCTTCGTCGGGCTCCTCAGTTGCGCCCCTGGACTTCGCCCACCCGTTGAGGAACTTTGCGCTCAAGTCGGTGAGCCGGGCCAAGAACTCCTTGTCTGGGGTCTCGGACTTGTACCGGATCGTCATGGGGACGGCGTCGCGCGACCACTTGCTGAACTCAACGGCGTCCTTCGTTGTGATGTGCTCTGCAACCTCAAATCCCAGCCGATACCAACCGGCCAAGAAACCGCGTCGGTGATCGTGCTTGTCGGGGTTCATCAACGGCGTTGACCCGGACGGCTGCAGCCGAACCCGAATCTCCTTCGTGCCGAGCTTGACGTCATCGGCCATAGGTCACCCCGTGTACCTAAAGCGAATGGCCGAGCGACCGTCCTTCTTCTTGTGCACGGCGGCTTCCCACCCCGCCGCCGGGACCCATTCCTTGCGTTGAGCGGACGCCTTGCCGTTGCGGATGTACGAACACATCGCAGCCGCGCTGCTGTTGCCAGCGGCGTAGCCGGGATCGAAGGTGAACCAGTCGCCGCGCTTCTTCTCGTTGGCGAACCGCTTCACCATCGCGGCTTCGAGCGGCGTTCTCCGCTCATCGGACTTTGTTGCGGGCTGGGGCATTGGCTGCTCCTCTCCCCGCGCTGTGCGCGGATCTTGGAGGCGCTAGCCCGCCGCCGATTCGGAGCCCGGTTGTACCACGACACGCGCTGCGGCATCAAGCCGGGAAATCCGTCCGCATCGGCCCGCACACGGCCTTCCTGCGCTGTACTCTTGGCGCATGGCCTTGCCCCCACGCCGACCGCAACAGCCACACTTCGCCGCCCGTGCTGCGGCGCAGCGTCACTACTACTACCGCCCGCGTCGCGCGTATCTCCCTCCGCTAACGCCGCGTGCTCTCGCGGAGACGATCACCGAAGAGAAGACGGACGACGCGCTCGTCGAGGAGTTCAACGCGCTACTGGAACGCCCGATCGTGTTGCGGAAGCAGGTGCCCGGCAACGGCGAGGACGCGCTCTTCTGCTTCTACGCGCACGACGCGGAGACCGACGAACTCGTCGCTGAGGTCGCCCATAAGAGTCGGCTCCGGGCGTGGAACCTTCTCGGGAAGAAGCTCTTTTTCCCGGACCTCGGGATCGAGGGCTAGCCCCGAGAACCCCGACAACGCAAGCGTGCTCGCGTCCAAAGCGCGTCCTTTTGCGAGTGGATGGGTGTCGCTGCGCTGGTAGCGGCGTACAGATTTGCCGCCTCGTAAGCGGCAGGTCGCCAGTTCAAATCTGGCCTCCGGCTCTCCAAGAAAGACTCCTCTATCATCCCCGCGTGGCCCTCCGATGCGGACGCACATGCGCACGGTGGATCGCCGTTCTCGTCGGTGTCGGGGCGCTCGTGGGCGCCGCGATCAACATCCATAAGATCTACGCGACGTACAGCGAGCTGCGCGGGTTGCGGTGGCCGCTCGCCGTTTCGGCGGCCGTCCTCTGGTTCGGCCTCGCCGTCCTCTGCCTCGCGGGCGCGCGATGGAACTGCGGTGTCCTGCTCGTCGCGATCATCGTCGCGACCGTCGAGGTCCTCGGCGACTACGACAACGAGAGCTGGCACGTCCCGCTGTTGTCGATCGCCGTCATCGCGCTCGTCGTCGCGTCCCGGCAGAGCGGGGATCGGGTTCGAGAGCTCCCGCCCGCGCGGATCGCGCTCCTGGTGGTTTCGCTAACGCTGGGGCTGCTCGCCGTCGCCCAGATGCAGGTTCCCGACGACACGATGAACTGGGAGCGGGTGCGGACCGTCACCGGAACGATCGAAGTGAGGCCCTTCGTCGCACCTCCGCCGTGCGCGCCGCTGTCGCCGAAGACCGAGCTTCTCCTCGATCAGGGGTGCGACGACGTGATCCCCGCCGAACGTGGGCGGTTGATCATCGGATATGCGGCCGCCGCGATGGTTGTTGGCGCCGCCGCGGTGGCGGGCGTCTCAAAGAAACCGGTCTAGCCGGCCCGGCGGAGAGCTTCTGCGAGGACACGGTGCGCCACACCGCGGCGGAACATCTCGGCGCGCTCCCGTTCCGTGACGCCGCCCCAGACGCCGTAGCGTTCGCGGTTCTCGAGTGAGTACGCGAGACACTCGGTGCGGGCGGTGCAGACGCCGCAGATCTCTTTCGCGCGCCAGGCTTCGTCATCGGAGATGGGGAAGAAAACCTCGGGATCGACGCCGCGGCAGGCGCCTTCCTCCTGCCACGTCATTCGAGCCTCGTTCATGTCACCTCCCTCAGACTGCTAGCTAGAGTTTAACACTTCGATTGCAAGAGTTAAACCCTGAAACCGCGCTTTTCTAAGCTGTTTTTCGCGCGTGCGCTTGTGACGAGCGCGCGCGTCCGTCCAGGCATTTCGCGGGTTGTGCGCTTGCGAAGAGGCCCTGACCTGGGCGGGAGCTGTGGTACCATTGCGCCGCTTTGAGACGCTCTCTGTTGCGCAGCGTGCTCGCCGCGGTGGCCGCGGTGGTCCTCACCGCCGCCCCCGCACTCGCTCAGACACCGGCGACGCCGGGCGGCGAGCCCACGATCGCGAAAGCTCCGGCCTCGTGGACTTACTACATGGCGATGGCGACGATCGGGATCGCGGGGCTCACGCTGATCATGGCCGTCCTCGGCTACTTGATCCAGGCGCCCGGTTTCCGCCGCGGGCAGCGTTCCGGCCAAGCCGGCTGAACCGCTCATCACGCGCGCGCGTAAGGTGGGGGACAGATGAGCGCCCCGGACGTCGTCGACTGGGACCTCGCCCTGCGCGTGGGACGCGCCGTCGCGGGGACCGGCCCAAAGGTCACGCAAGCGACGCGCGACCAGGTACGCAAAGACTTCGAGGATTTCGTTCGCGTCGCCGACCAGCTCGTTACCGAGTTCACCGGCCTGCACCCGCCTGATCCCGCCGGAAAGCCCGTCGTTCTGGACCGCGGCGGATGGATCGCGGTCAACATCGAGGGTTTCCGCGGACTGCTGCGCCCGCTCGGCGACAAGTTCGAAGGCATCCGCGCCGGCGGGAAGCTCGGGCGCATGGCGATGGGGCTTCAGCTCGGGCTCCTGCTGGGCTATCTGTCGCAGAAAGTCCTCGGCCAGTACGACCTGTTGCTCGCGACCGGCGGCGCCGGAAAGGTCTACTTCGTCGGACCGAACGTGGTCGCGGCCGAGCGGCGATGGACGTTCAACGCGCGCGATTTCCGGCTGTGGATCGCGCTCCACGAGGTGACGCATCGCACGCAGTTCGTCGCGGTACCGTGGCTGCGCGATCACGTCGCCGGATTGGTCGAGACCTATATCTCGACCGCCGACATCGACGCGAAGCGCGTCCGCGAAGCGATCGCGAACATCCGCAGCCTCATCGCGCAGGGGCCGCAAGCGTGGAAGCGCGCGAACCTCCTGACGCTCTTCCTGACACCGGCGCAGCTCGAAGTCGTGACCAAGATGCAGTCGCTGATGACGGTCGTCGAGGGGCACGGCAACTTCGTCATGGATCGCGTCGGCGCGGAGCACATCCCGACGTTCGACGACATGAAGGGATCGCTCAAAGCGCAGCGCGAGCAATCGGGTCTCGCCGAGCGCACGTTGCAGAAGGCGATGGGCCTCGACATGAAGTACGCGCAGTACTCGCAAGGCGAGACCTTCATCGCGGCCGTCGCCGACGCCTCCGGGATGGAAGGCCTCAACCTCGTCTGGGAGCGTGCGGAGAACCTGCCGACGATCCCTGAGATCGCGGATCCAAGTGCGTGGCTCGCGCGCGTCTTGCGGGCCGACGCGCCGGCCGGCGGCTAGCGCTATGGTCGACGCGCGCGCGGTGCGGACC
>JBASRP010000399.1:0-10857 GCA_049273905.1 Actinomycetota bacterium | reverse complement strand
GCCCAGGACCGTTCCCGCGTCCTCGCGCATCGATCCCCAGTCGCCGCAGGCAGGACAGCGGCCGACCCAGCGCGCGGCGGTCCGGCCGCAGCTTTCGCACCGGGCGAGGGACCGCACCTTGGCCATGGGCCGACCATAGCGGGCGGGTGTGACACCCACGCCCTTCGGGAGAAAGGGAAGGGGCCGGCAGGAGAACAGCCCCCGTCGGAGAAAAAACCAGCTCGGGGGGTGCGACGAACGATGCAGGAAAACGACAAGGACAAGCCCGGCTACCTCGGCGCCATGTACGACGAGGAGCAGCGTTTGGTCTTGGTTCCGGTGGATCCTCAGAAGCCCTGGGCCGCCTTCCGGCGGATGCGCAAGATGATGAAGCGCTCCCGGAAGGGCGCTCAGACCGTGAACATGTTCAAGCCGCCGCCGCAGGAAGCGAAGATCATCCCGCTCCCGCCGCGCGACGAGCAGAAGTAGCCTTCCCGCTCATCTCGGTCGCCAGCTGGCCGCACGCCGCGTCGATGTCCCGGCCGCGCGTATCCCGGATCGTGACGTTGGCGCCCGCCCGACGCACCTCGTCGGCGAAGGCCTGCACGCGCGTGGACGCGGGGACGCCGAAGCCCGGCGTCGGATTGAGCGGGATCACGTTCACGTGGATGTCCGTCCCGCGCAGGAGCTCTCCCAGCGCCTCGGCCTGCCACGGATGGTCGTTCGTTTCCGCGATCAACGCGTACTCGATCGACACGCGCCGGCCGTGGGCCCGGCGGAAGGCCTTCGCCACGGCGATGCAGTCGGCGACGGGCCAGCGCTTGTTCACGGGGACGAGCTTCGTCCGCGTCTCGTCGTCGGGCGCGTGCAACGACAGCGCGAGCGTCAGCGGGAGCGGCTCGTTCGCGAGCCGCTCGATCTGCGGCACCAGCCCGACGGTCGAGACGACGATGCGGCGCGCCGAGATCCCGACGTCCTCGTGGATCGACCGGACGGCGTCGAGCACCGCGTCGTAGTTGGCGAGAGGCTCGCCCATCCCCATGAAGACGACATTGGTCGGCCGCACGCCGAACACGGCGCCGGCCCAAAGAACCTGCGCGACGATCTCGAACGCATCGAGGTTGCGGATCAGCCCCATCTGGCCCGTCGCGCAGAACGTGCAGCCGAGACCACACCCCGCCTGCGACGACACGCACACGGTGCGGCGTCCGTCGCGGTAGCGCATCGCGACGACCTCGTACGAGCCGGGGAATAGAGCCTTCACGGTGTCGCCCTCATCGGCCTCGCGGACGGCGATCGGGTCGGGCCGGACGGCGCCGACGCTCGCTGTCAGCTCCTCGCGGAGCGACACCGGCAGGTTGGTCATCTCGTCGAAGCGAGTGGCGAAGCGCTTGTAGATCCAGTCCGACACCTGTCGCACGCGATAGGCGGGCCCCGGAACCTCGAACGGGAGGCTCATGGCAGGCGCGTCCCTGCGGGCAGACGGACGAGCCCGCGTGCCGACCCCTTGCGCGCCGCCGGTGTGAGCTCCGCGAGTCCTTCTTTCTCGAGCGTGGTGAGGATCTCCACCAACCGATCCGCGTCCCCGCTCTCGCCCATCTGTTTCGTGAGGTCCGCGATCGTGATCCCCTTGCGCGCGGCCCGGCGCAGGTGGTCGACGATCGTCCCGCGCGCCTGCCGTCGCGAGCCCTCGAACTTCTCCTGCGGCTTGGCTTTCCGAACCGGCGGTTTCCTGTGCCGTCCCTTCCCGGCGTAGAGGCAGCTCGCCTTCAGCGGGCACGTGGCGCACAGCGGCGTGGTGGCTCGGCACATCGTGGCGCCGATGTCCATCAGAGCCTGGTTCCAGCGGTAGGCGTCGCCGGCCGGCAGCCACTCGGACGCCAGCGCGCCGACCCGGTCACTGGGAACCTGATCCGGATCTTTGCCGAGCGCGGACCGCGACAGGACCCGGCGTACGTTCGTGTCGACGACGGGCACCTGCCGGTCAAACGCGAAGCACGCGAGCGCGCTCGCCGTGTACTGGCCGAGGCCGGGCAAGCGGCGCAGCGCGGCGGGCTCGCTCGGGAAGACCCCGCCGTGGTCGCGCAGCAGCGTCTGCGCGGCGCGGTGCAGCTCGACCGCCCGGCGGTTGTACCCGAGCCCGCGCCAGGCCTGGATCACGTCAATCGCCGGCGCGTGGGCGAGGCGGTCGAGTGTCGGGAAGCGTTGCAAGAACTGTGAATAGGTCGGGGCCACGCGGCCGGTTCCTGTTTGTTGAAGCATCACCTCCGCGACGAGCGTGCGATAGGGATCGCGCGTTTCGCGCCAGGGCAGGCTGCGGCCGTGCGCGTCGAACCAGGCCAGCACCTTTCCCTGCGCCTTGGTTCGGGCGGCGGACGTGCGCGTTTTCGGACGGCGGGCGGGCATCGCGGTCATCCTAGACGGCGGCGTCGGAGGCCGGGAATCCGGACTTTCGTGAGGCAGGTCACAGCAGCCGGGGCAGCGAATCCCCACAATCAAAACAGGGGAACCGCAAGGGGAGAGACGGTGCCCGAGCTGGCGACTGCATTCCGCGAGATCCGCCTCGCGCTGAGCACGGAGCTCCATCAGGCCGACGAGCGCGCGTGGGATGCGCCTATCCCCAACCGTCCCGAGTGGACGGTCAAGGACACCGTGGCGATGCTCGCCGGCTTCGCGCGCGCCCTCGTCGAGGGACATTGGAAAGCCGACTACTCCGACGCGTGGTCCGACCCCAACGTTCGCAAGCGCCTCCTCAACGCCTTCAACGGGTTCATCCTCTTGCGCCGGGACCGCTCCGGCCCGGAGATCCTCCACGAGTGGGAGGACGCCGCGGTGCACCTCGAGCGGATGATGGACGGCGACGAGCCGTTCCCCGAAGGGATCCACCCGTTCGCCGGCTGGACCTACCTCTGGGCGGTGGTCCAGAACTCGCAGAACATCTGGTCGGCGATGAAGGTCGAGTCGAAGCTGCGGGGCACGGAGGCGATCGAGATGGTCCTCGAGTCGGCCGTCTACTGGCTCGACATGCGTCTCCAGGCGACGGGTGCGCCGGCGCTGCGCCTGCGCGCCGGCGGCCGGGAATGGGTGGTCGGCGACGGAGCCCCGCAAGCGACCGTGACCGCACCGGCGTTCGAGCTATTCCGCGCGCTGTCGGGCCGGCGGAGCATCGCCCAGATCCGGGCGTTCGACTGGGACGGCGACCCAACGCCGTACCTGAAGGTCTTCAGCCCGTTCGAAGCGCCGCGCGAATCGTTCGTGGAATAGATCGAGGCCCGCGCGAAGCGCGGGCCTCGACGGTTCGCACGCTTTCTGTCTAACCCTCTTGCTGCCCCGCCAGCTCGACCGGCGGCGTGTCCGGCGGCTTCGGCGCCGAGTTGAACGTGATCTCGTCGCCGACCGCGTCCGCGATGATCGTGGTCGCCGCGTTGAACTCCTTCCAGAGGAGCTTCTCCGACAGCGGGTCCTCGATCATGCGCTGGATCGTGCGACGCAACGGCCGGGCGCCGAGCGCCTGGTCGTAGCCCTTCGCCGCGATCAGGTCCTTCGCGGCCTCGGTCAGGACGATCTCGATGTCCTTCGCCTTCAGCTGCTCGGTCACGCGCTTCATCATCAGGTCGACGATGGACTTCACGTGCTCCATCGAGAGCGGGTGGAACACGATGATCTCGTCGATCCGGTTGAGGAACTCCGGACGGAACGTCCGCTTCAGCTCCTCGGTGACCTTCTCCCGCATCCTGTCGTAGTCCATGCCCTCGTCCGGCGTCAGCGAGAAGCCGACGGCGCGTGCCTTCTCGAGGTCCCGCGTCCCGAGGTTGGACGTCATGATGATCACGGTGTTCTTGAAGTCGACCGTGCGACCCTGCGCGTCGGTCAGGCGCCCGTCCTCCAGGATCTGTAGGAGCGTGTTGAACACGTCCGGGTGCGCCTTCTCGATCTCGTCGAAGAGCACGACGCTGAACGGCCGGCGACGGACGGCTTCGGTCAGCTGGCCGCCCTCTTCGTAGCCGACGTAACCCGGCGGCGAGCCGATCAGACGCGACACGGTGTGCTTCTCCATGTATTCGCTCATGTCGAGCTGGATCAGCGCGGCTTCGTCGCCGAACAGGAACTCGGCGAGCGTCTTCGCGAGCTCGGTCTTCCCGACGCCGGACGGCCCGAGGAAGATGAACGAACCGCTCGGACGCTTCGGGTCCTTGAGGCCCGCGCGCGTGCGGCGGATCGCCTGCGATACGGCCTTCACCGATTCGGTCTGGTTGACGATCCGCTTGTGCAGCTCGTCCTCCATCCGGATCAGCTTCGCCGTCTCCTCTTCCGTCAGTTTGTAGACGGGGATGCCGGTCCAGATCGCCAGCACCTCGGCGATCTCTTCCTCGGTGACCTCGGCGAGGACGTCGAGCTCTCCGGCCTTCCACTCCTTCTCGCGCGCAGCCTTGTCGTTGAGCAGATTCTTCTCGGAGTCGCGCAAGCGCGCGGCCTTCTCGAAGTCCTGCGCGTCGATCGCGGACTCCTTCTCGCGCCGGACGTCGGCGATGCGCTCGTCGAACTCGCGGAGGTCGGGCGGCGCGGTCATGCGGCGGATGCGCATGCGGCTGCCGGCCTCGTCGATGAGGTCGATCGCCTTGTCGGGCAGGAACCGGTCGCTGATGTAGCGGTCGGCGAGGTTCGCCGCCGCCACGACCGCGTCGTCGGTGATCGTGACGCGGTGGTGCGACTCGTACCGGTCGCGCAGCCCCTTCAGGATGTCGATGGTGTGCGCGACGCTCGGCTCCGCAACCTGGATCGGCTGGAAGCGGCGCTCCAGCGCGGCGTCCTTCTCGAGGTGCTTGCGGTACTCCTCGAGGGTCGTCGCGCCGATCGTCTGCAGCTCGCCGCGCGCGAGCATCGGCTTCAGGATGCTCGCCGCGTCGATCGCGCCCTCGGCGGCTCCCGCGCCGACGAGCGTGTGCAGCTCGTCGATGAACAGGATGATGTCGCCGCGCGTGCGGATCTCTTTCAGGACCTTCTTGAGGCGCTCCTCGAAGTCACCGCGGTAACGGCTGCCGGCGACCAGCGCGCCGAGGTCGAGCGTGTAGATCTGCTTGCCCTTGAGGGTCTCGGGAACCTCGCCCTTGGTGATCGCCTGCGCGAGACCTTCGACGATCGCCGTCTTGCCGACGCCGGGCTCGCCGATGAGGACGGGGTTGTTCTTGGTGCGCCGCGACAGAACCTGCATCACGCGCTCTATCTCTTTCTCGCGGCCGATGACCGGGTCGAGCTTCGTCTCACGCGCGAGCTGCGTGAGGTTGCGGCCGAACTGGTCGAGCACGAGCGAACCGGTCGGCGCTTGCTCGCCGCCGGCCTGCCCGGGCTCTCCCTTGCCGCCTGCGTAGCCCGACAGCAGTTGGATCACTTGCTGCCGGACCTTGTTCAAGTCTGCGCCGAGCTTCACGAGCACCTGCGCGGCGACGCCCTCGCCCTCACGGATGAGGCCGAGGAGGATGTGCTCGGTTCCGATGTAGTTGTGTCCGAGCTGAAGCGCTTCGCGGAGCGACAGCTCGAGGACCTTCTTGGCGCGCGGCGTGAACGGGATATGTCCCGTCGGCGGCGTCTGGCCTTGACCGATGATCTCTTCGACCTGCGAGCGCACGGCTTCGAGAGAGATGCCGAGCGACTCGAGCGCCTTCGCGGCGACGCCTTCGCCTTCGTGGATGAGGCCGAGGAGGATGTGCTCCGTGCCGATGTAGTTGTGGTTGAGCATCCGCGCTTCCTCTTGGGCGAGGACGACCACGCGGCGTGCCCGGTCGGTGAACCGCTCGAACACTAGATCAGCCCTTTCGCTACGACGGCCTACGGATTATATCGTCCGCCACCGGCCGTTCTGGACCGTTTCCTATTTCGTTTCTGTAAACGTCCCCTGCCCCGCTGCTCTTCCTTTCTATACGTTGTACGACTCAGCGGGGCTCACGGACGTTCCTGAGAAGCCTAAAGAAGCGTCAAGGCCGTCGAGGACGGCCTCAGGTCCTGTAACGAAACCTCGTAACCGGTCATTCCCGGCCGGTAACAAGTCCGGGGCTCGGATCGGTCTCTCAGGATCCGCTCTCAGGATTCTGGCCTGAGCAGCGGGAAGAGGATCACCTCGCGGATGCTGGGAGCGTCCGCCAGGATCATGGTGAACCGGTCAACCCCGAAACCGAGCCCGCCGGTCGGGGGCATCCCGTACTCCAGGGCGCGGAGAAAATCCTCGTCGAGGACCATCGCTTCCTCGTCGCCGGCGGCGCGCTGCTTCGCTTGAGCCTCGAATCGCTCGCGTTGGTCGATCGGGTCGGTCAGCTCGCTATAGGCCGGGCCGATCTCCATGCCGGCCATGACGAGATCGAAATGCTCGGTGAAACGCGGGTCCTCGCGGTGCGGGCGTGCGAGCGGCGAGGCCTCGCGGGGGAAGTCGAGAACGAACGTCGGTTCGAACAGGTTCGGCTCGACGTGCTTCTCGTAGACCTCGACGACGATCTTCCCGGTCCCCCACTTCGGATCGCACGGGACCTCGTGCGCCTCGGCGAGCTTGCGCGTTTGGTCGGGAGTCATGTCGAGGTCGAGCGTTTCGCCGATCGCCTCCGACGCCAGCTCGATCAGGCGCCGTCGCGGGAACGGACCGCCGAGCGGCATCGGCTTCCCTTGGTACGTGTGGTCGGTCGTGCCGAGGACCTCACGGGCGGCGTGGCCGATGAACGCCTCCATCAGATCCATCATGTCCTGGTAGTCGGCGAAGGCCTGGTACGCCTCGAGCATCGTGAACTCGGGGTTGTACTTCACGCTGACACCTTCGTTGCGGAAGTTGCGATTGATCTCGAAGACGCGCTCGAGCCCGCCGATGATCAACCGCTTCAGATAGAGCTCCGGCGCGATGCGCATGTACAGGTCGAGGTCGAGCGCGTTCATGTGCGTCACGAATGGCTTGGCCAGCGCGCCGCCCGGCGTCGGCTGGAGCATCGGCGTCTCGACCTCGATGAAGCCGCGGCCGATCATGAACGCGCGGATGGCGTCGACCGCCTTCGCGCGCTTGCGGACGATCTCGCGCGCCTCGGGGTTCGTCATGAGATCGAGGTACCGCTGCCGGTACCGCAGCTCGACGTCTTTGAGACCGTGGAACTTCTCCGGCAGCGGGCGGATGGCCTTGCTGAGGAGGACGACCTCGTCGGGCCGGACGGAGACCTCCCCGCGTTTGGTTTTCACGACCTCGCCGCGCGCGCCGACCCAATCGCCGAGGTCGAGATCGTCGAAGCGCGCGTAAGCGTCGGACCCGAGGCGCTCGCCCTCGACGAAGAGCTGGATCCGTCCCGTCGCGTCTTGCAGCTCCGCGAACGAAAGCTTCCCTTGACGGCGGCTGAGCATCAGCCGGCCGGCGACGCTGACGCTCTCGCCGCTCGCGCCGCCGGGCTCGAGCCCACCGTGCTTATCGTGGATCTCGGCGGCGGTGTGCGTGCGGTCGAACCGAACCGGATACGGATCGACGCCTTGCGCCCGGAGGGCTTCGACCTTCGCAAGACGCTGTCTTTCGAGCTCTTCGAGCCGGTCCGCCATCGCGGGGAGACTACACCAGCCCCCCGCGCGAACCCGCGCTAATCGTCCGAGGTGTTGCGGTCGTAGATGATCCGCAGGCCGATGAGCGTCAGCCAGGGTTCGTGGTGATCGATCGTGACGGTCTCGGGCATGATCACCGGCGCGAGGCCGCCGGTCGCGACGACCTCGACCTTGCCGCCGAGCTCCTTCGCCATCCGTTCGACGATCGCGTCGACCTGCCCGGCGAAGCCGTAGATCACGCCGGACTGGATCGCTTCGACGGTCGTCTTCCCGATCACGCTGCGCGGGAGGGTGTACTCGACGCGGCGCAGCATCGCGCCGGCGCTGACGAGCGCCGTGGTCGAGACCTCGACACCGGGCGCGATCGAGCCGCCGAGGTACTCCCCTTTCGCCGACACGGCGTCGAACGTCGTCGCGGTTCCGAAGTCGACCACGATGCACGGTCCGCCGTAGGCCTCGAAGGCGCCGACGGAGTTGACGACGCGGTCGGCGCCGACCTCCTTCGGGTTGTCGGTGAGGATAGGCATCCCCGTTTTCACGCCGGGTTCGACGATCACCGGCGGGAACCGGAAGTAGCGTTCGGTCATCTCGCGCATCGCTTGGGTCACGCGCGGCACCACGCTGGCGATGACGACGCCCGTGATCTGGCGCGAGAACGAGAGCCCGACCTGGCCCAACAGCCCTTGGATGATCAGCGCCAGCTCGTCGGCGGTGCGGTCGGCGGAGGAGGAGATGCGCCAGTGCTGCTCGAGGCGATCGCGTTCGAACATTCCGATCGTCGTCTGCGTGTTACCGACGTCAACTCCGAGGAGCATCGGGCTCCACCTCCAGGCTGAAGTCTACGGCCGGCGACGAGTGGGTCAGCGCCCCGACCGAGATGGAGTCCACGCCGGTCTTCGCGATCGCACCGACCGTGTCGAGCGTGACGCCCCCGGACGCCTCGGTCTTGGCGCGGCCCTTGGCGAGCGCCACGGCCTCGGTCATCGTCGTGGTGTCCATGTTGTCGAGCAGAAGCTCGTCGGCGCCGGCCTCGAGAGCCTCCTTCACCTGATCGATCGTCTCGCACTCGATCTCAATCCAGAGACCGGGGTTGGCGACGCGCGCCTTTTCGATCGCGCGGGCGATGCCGCCGGCGACCGCGATGTGGTTGTCCTTGATGAGGTACGCGTCGTAGAGGCCCATCCGGTGGTTCATCCCGCCGCCGGAGCGAACGGCGGCCTTCTGAAGGAGGCGCCGCCCGGGCGTTGTCTTGCGCGTGTCACGGATCTGGACGCCGCCGGCGGCCTCGACGAACCGGCGCGTCAATGTCGCCGTCCCGGAACCGCGCATGATGAAGTTCAGCGCCGTCCTCTCGCCGGTGAGGATCGCGCGGAGCTTGCCTTCGACCGTCGCGACGACGTCGCCCGCGCGGACCCGGTCACCCTCTTTCGCCCGCCACTCGACGACGGCCTCGTTGTCGAGCTCCTGGAAGGTCAGCTCGAAGAGTTCGCACCCGGCCAGCGTCGCGTCCTCTTTCGCGATCAACCGCGCGCGGCCGTGCGCCGCGGACGGGACGAGGGCGTCGGTCGTGATGTCGCTTTCCTCGCCCAGGTCTTCGGCGAGTGCGAGATGCACGGCCTCGTGGACCGGGTCGTCGATCACGGGAAGCTATTCTGCCGGAAGGAAGATCTCGCCCGCGAGGATCTCGTCGCTGATCGATGTCGGACGGTTCCGCTCGTCGACCAACACGACCGTCGGCCGCAGCTGGCGAGCCTCGAGCTCGTCGACCTGCGCGTAGCTCATGATGATGACGCGGTCGCCCTTCGCGACGAGCCGGGCGGCGGCGCCGTTGATCTCGATCGCACCGGAGCCCTCCACCCCCTCGATGGCGTAGGTCTCGAGGCGCGCGCCGTTGTCGACGTCGACGACGTGGACCTTCTCGTAGGGGAGGATGTCGGCCGCCTTCATCAGATCGGTGTCGATCGTGATCGAGCCGATGTAATCGACGTTGGCGTCGGTCACCGTGGCACGGTGGATCTTCGACTTGAGCATCGTGCGTTGCATCTGTTCACCCTTTCCTGATCGAGGCCCGCTTGTCGGGTCCCCGTCCGGGCGCCTGGGAGGGCGCCGGGCTGACGGTCATGTTATCAATCAGTCGCGCTTTGCCAACCCACGCGGCCACGGCCAGCAAGACCGGACCGTCCACCTCTGCCGCTTCGTCCAGGGTCTCCGGGTCGACACACGTCGCGTAATCCAGCTTCGCGAGGCTCTCCGCTTGGATCGCTGCCGCGACGGCCTCGGCGACCTTTGCGCCGGAGCGTTCCCCGTCTGCGATGAGCCGGGCGCCCTCGTCGAGGCCGCGCTTCAAGGCGGTCGCGGCCTTTCGTTCCTCGCCTTTGAGGTAGACGTTGCGGCTCGACATCGCGAGGCCGTCGGATTCGCGCACGGTGCCGCAGCCGACAACCTCGACCGGGAAGTTGAACTGTCTTGCGAGTCTCTTGATCACAACCAGTTGCTGCGCGTCCTTCTCTCCGAAGTACGCCCGGCAGGCGCCGGCGATGGTGAAGAGCTTGGCGACGACGGTGGCCACGCCGTCGAAGTGGCCGGGCCGCGTTTTGCCTTCGAGGATCTCGCCGATCGGGCCGACGCTGATCGTGAGGCTGGTCGGCTCCGGATACATCTCCTCGACCGGCGGATGGAAGACGAGGTCGACACCTTCGCCGCTACACACCTCAAGATCGCGATCGAGGGCGCGCGGATAGGCCTCGAAGTCCTCGCCGGGCAGGAACTGCAACGGGTTCACGAAGATGCTGACGAGGACGACGTCGTTCTCGGCGCGCGCTGCGCGCATCAGGCTCGCGTGGCCCTCGTGCAGGAAGCCCATCGTCGGCACGAACCCCACGCGCTGCCCCTTCGCACGCGCTGCGTCGAGGATCGCGCGGAGGTCCGCGACGCGCTCGACGATCTTCGGCGAGCTCATCTCACCATCGCCTCTTCGAGAGCCTCGCCGACGGCCTTCGCCTTCGCGGCGTCGAGCCTCTTCGCTTTGACGGCGCGGTCGAGCGTGCGGCGCGCGTTCGCGACGTAGGCCTCGAGGAGGTGCGGCGCCTTGCTCGTAAGAGCGGCGATATGCGCGCGGACGGTTCCCGCGTCGCCACGCACGATCGGCCCCGTGAGCGCCGCGTCGGCACCGAGTCGGACCACGTTGTCGACGGTCTGCCGGATGAGCGGCGCGAGCGCCTCGGGGTTTCCCAGGAGGTCCGCAGCATCGCCGGCGAGCGCGACGGTGAAGTTCGACGCGATCGAAAGCGCCGCGTGGTACAGCGCGCGCTGGTCCTCGGG
>JBASRP010000396.1:0-10993 GCA_049273905.1 Actinomycetota bacterium | reverse complement strand
ACCGAGCTCCGTCACGGCGGCGACCAGGTCGAGCGCCGCGCGCACCGCGCGTTCGGCGTCGTCTTCTTGGGCGACCGGCGTGCCCCACACGGCCATGACCGCGTCGCCGATGAACTTTTCGACGATTCCTCCGTAGCGCGCGATCAGCTTCCGGCAGGTATCGAAGTAACGGGTCAGGAGTTCGCGCACCTCTTCGGCGTCGCGCGACTCGGACAAGGTCGTGAAGCCGACGAGGTCGGCGAAGAGCACGGAGACAAGCCGGCGTTCAGACGAGGCGACTGGGTGGGCCGCAGCTTCCGTGGTGGCTTCCGCACCGACCGTCAGCGCGGCCCCGCAGTCCCCACAGAACCGGTCGCCCGGCTCGTTCGCCGCGCCGCACGCCGGACATGCGATGGAAAGCGGCCCTCCGCATGTCGAGCAGAATTTGCGGCCGGCGCGGTTCTCAGCGCCGCAACGCGAGCAGTTCAACTCAAGGCCCCCGTTTCCGTAGCGACGAAGCTCACGGAAGCGTAGCCGCAGGCTGGGCCTCCGCACAGTGGACGAATCGGACGAGCGCCAGAATCTGACGACCCGTCAGATTCGGATATCCTTCGCGGCGTCGCATGGACCTCAAGTACTCGGAGTCCGACGAGCGCTTCCGCGCCGAGATCCGCGCGTGGCTCGAGCGCGAGCTCGCCAATCTGCCCGCACGGCCCGGCCCCGAGGACTGGCGCGCCCGCCGCGACTACGACACCGATTGGCAGCGGAAGCTCTTCGACGCGGGCTATGCGGGGATCAACTGGCCCCAGGAGGTCGGCGGCCGCGGCGCCTCTCCCACCGAGCAACTGATCTTCCTCGAGGAGACGGAACGCGCCGGCGCGCCCTACGTCGGCGTCAACTTCGTCGGGCTGTTGCACGCCGGCCCGACGCTGGTGGCGGAGGCGAGCAAGGAGCAAAAGGAAGCGCACCTCCCGCGCATCCTGCGCGGCGAAGAGGTCTGGTGCCAGGGCTTCAGCGAGCCCGGCGCGGGCTCGGACCTCGCGTCTCTGTCGACCCGCGCGGTGCGCGACGGCGACCACTACGTCGTCACGGGACAGAAGATCTGGACCTCGTTCGCGCAGGTGGCCGACTACTGCGAGCTTCTCGTGCGGACCGATCCGGACGCACCCAAACACAAAGGCATCAGCTGGCTGATCATGCCGATGGACGCGCCGGGCATCGAGATCCAGCCTTTGCGCACGATCATGGGCTCGACCGAGTTCAGCCAGATGTTCCTCGACGGCGTGCGCATCCCGGTCTCTAACCGCGTCGGCGAGGAGAACGACGGCTGGCGCGTCGCGATGGTCACGTTCTCGTTCGAGCGCGGCACCGCGTTCGTCGGCGAGCTGATCCGCACGATGCAGCTCGTCGAGGAGCTCGCCGGCATCGCGCGCAACACCTCGAACAACGGCGGCTCAGCGTGGGACGACAACGCGCTCCGCCGCGACCTCGCGCACATGGCGGCCGAGCTCGACGCGCTGTGGGCCCTTACGTGCCGCAACGTGACGCAAGCAGAGAAAGGCGGCGGCGTGCCGGGGCTCGGCGGGTCCGTGTTCAAGCTCGCGTACACCGAACTGCGCCACCGGCTCGGCGACCTCGCGATCAAGCTGCTCGACCGCGCAGCGCTCTCGCTCGACGACGTCGGCGGGGTCGAGAGCGGCATCCATGTCGAACGCTGGATGAACGCGATGTCGCTCACGATCGCGGCCGGTACGTCGCAGATCCAGCGCAACATCGTCGGTGAGCGCCTGCTCGGACTCCCGAAGGAGCCCGCGTGAACTTCGACCTGAACGACGAAGAGCGCGCGCTGCAGCAAGGCGTCCGCGACGTCTGCAAGCGTCTCTTCCCGATGGAACGCGTCCGCGCGCTCGAGAACGAGCCCGGCGGCCTCGATCGCAAGCTCTGGCGCGAGCTCGGCGACGCCGGCGTCTTCGCGATCCGCCTCCCCGAACCCGACGGCGTCGGCCTCGGCATGACCCAAGCCGTCCTCGTCTTCGAAGAACTGGGCCGCGCGATCGTCCCGGGCCCGCTGGTCTCGACGCACCTCGCCGCCGGCCTGATCGACGGCGCCGCGACGGGCGAGGTGATCGTGGGCATGACGGAGCGTTCCCGATCCCCCCGCGTGGTAGGACACCTAACCGCGACAGACACAGTGGCGGTCGTCGACACCGACGGCATCTCGCAGGTCGACCCCGCCGGGATCACCGCCACCCCGATCGACCGTCCGCTCGACCCCCTGACGCCGATGCACCTCGTCGAGGATCTCCCCGACGGCGAACGCATCGCCGGCGCGGATGTCGCGCAGCGCTGGCGGCTCGAAGGCGCCACGCTGATCTCCGCCATGGAGGTCGGCGTCGCCGCCGCCTGCGTGGATCAAGCCGTCGCCTACGCGAAGGAACGGAAACAGTTCGGCCGCGTGATCGGCTCGTTCCAAGCCGTGAAGCACATCTGCGCGGACATGCTCGTCCGCGCCGAACTCGCGCGCGCGGCCGTGCACGCGGCGGGCGTGATGCTCGACGACCCGTCGACGGGGAACGCCGAACGCGCCGTCGCCGGCGCGCGTTTGCTCGCGGCCGAAACGGCGATCGCGAACGGGAAAGCCAACATCCAGGTTCACGGCGGGATGGGGTACACGTGGGAGGTCGACGCGCACCTCTTCCTCAAACGCGCGGTGGTGCTGGCGACGCGGTTCGGTCGCGCCTCCGAGTGGGCCGAAACGATCGCGCGAACGCTCTAGTGCGCGCGGAGTAGGCGCCCGACGATACCGGCGCCGGCGAGCATCGCGAAGCCGGTCGCCACGCTGATGTAAACGGTGCGCGATGGCGGCCCCGAGGGAGGCATCGGCGCAGCCGCTTGCAGCGCGAGCGGGTTTCGCATCGAAGACGTCGAGACCGGCATCGGGCTCAGGCCGTTCGGAAGCGGAGATCCGCTTGGGCTCGTCCGCGTTGTTCCACGCGGCGAGGTCACGGAAGGCCTCGTCGATCCGGAGCCGGAGCTCGGACGCGGCTTCGTCGTCTTGGTGCCCGCGACGGATCCGACGGCGCGGGCGGCGTTGACGCGCAGGATGCCGTCCACGTCATCGGCGGTGCTGCGCAGGCGCGGAAGGATCTGCGTGTTCTTGTACCCGCGCGCCAACAGCAGCGCGGCGATCCCGGAGATGTGCGGGGTCGCCATAGACGTCCCTTCGATCGAGGCGTATCCGCCGTCCTTCCACGTGGAGTACACGCAGTTGTCCGGCGAACAGGGTGCGGAGCGCCTGTTTCCGCCCGGCGCGTAGATGTCGGCGCCCGAATTCGAGTACGAGGCCGGCTCGTCGTTCGGGCCCGTTGCACCGACCACGATGAGACTGTCGCTCCCGTAGAGGTTGATCAGCCCGTTGTTCCCCGCCGCGACGACGACGACGACGCCCTTGCTCCAGGCGTACTCGGCCGCGTCCTGCAGGCCGCACAAAAGGTCGATGGTCAGATCGGGGCCGAACGACATGTTGATCACGTCCGCGCCGTGATCCGTCGCCCATCGAACGCCGAGATCGATGTCGGCGCAGCTGCCGCTCCCGTTCGCGCCGACGACTTTCACCGACATGAGCTTCGCCGCGGGGGCGACGCCGGCGATGCCGATGCCGTTGCTCGTTGAGGCGGCTGCGATCCCCGCGACGTGGCTTCCGTGACCGTTGTCGTCGTCGCCGCCGGCGGTGCACGTTTCGATGCACGTGACATGCGACACGATCTTGTTCTTGAGGTCGGGGTGCGTGAGATCGATCCCGCTGTCGAGGATCGCGATGGTGACGCCGGACCCCTTGCTCGCGCTCCACGCCTGATCCGCGCGGACCTTGGTCAGCCCCCATTGCAACGAGCGTTTCGGGTCGCCGGCGGCCCACGACGGAGCCATCAGCGATACGAAAGCCAAGGTCAGGGCGCACGTCGCTAGGGATCGTTTGGCCATCCCGCCAATGGTACCCAAGCTAGAATCTGACGAACCGTCAGAAAATCTGGAGGAACGAGTGGAACGCAACAAGAGGCGCCAGCCGGTCGTGGCCGGGATCCATGCCCTTCCGTACTCGAAGGACATCGGGATGACCGAACGGCACTCCGGCGCGCTCGCCGTTCTGGGTGCGCTGCAAGACGCTGGGCTCACCGTGAACGATGTCGACGGGATCTGCCGCTACGTCTGGCAGCCGACCACCGAGATGGAGATGGCGCGCGTCCTCGGCGTCCCCAATCTGAAGTGGTTCGGCGCGCAGGACTACGGCGGCGGCGCCGGCCCGCCGACGGTCGCGCTCGCGTGCGCTGCGATCGAGCTCGGCCTCGCGGATTGCGTGGTGGTGTGGCGCTCGCGCAACCGGTCGAGCGGCGGACGGCCGTGGGCCGGGCAGATGCTCGCCGAAGGACAGGACCAATTCGAGAGGCCTTTCGGCATCGTGCGGCCGGCCGACGGGATCGCGCTGCTGGTGCGGGTGTGGATGGAGACGTGGGGCTGGACGCGCGAGGATCTCGCGCGCATCGCCATCACCATCCGCGGGCACGCGAATCGCAACCCGGCCGCGATGATGCATCACAAGACCTTGACGCTCGAGGACTACATGTCCTCGCGGATGATCGCCGAGCCGCTCTGCCTGTTCGACAACTGTCTCGAGACCGACGGCGCGCTCGCGATCGTGCTCGTCGCGGCCGAGCGCGCGGCGGACCTCGACCGGAAGGCGGCGCCGGCGTACGTCACCGGCTACGCGATGGGCAGCGGCCCACAGGTGTACGCGATGACGAACTACTACGGCGACGATCTGACGCGCTCGCCGAACTCGTTCGTCGCGCCGGAGATGTGGCGCAACACGGGTCTGAAGCCGGAGGACATCGACGTCGTGCAGATCTACGACGCTTTCACGCCGCAAGTCCCGCTGTTCTTCCAGGAGTTCGGGTTCTGCGGCGACGGCGACGGCGCATCCTATGTCGCGTCGGACGAGTGCCTCACCTACAACACGAGCGGCGGCGGTCTCAGTGAGGCCTACGTGCACGGCTTCAACCTGATCGTCGAAGCGGTGCGTCAGGTGCGCGGCTCGTCCACGACGCAGGTGGACGACGTGCGGCACTGCCTCGTGACCGGCGGCAACGTCGTGCCGACCGGCGCGATGGTCGTCTCGAAGGAGCCGTGGTGAGCACCGCGCCGCCGCTCCCGCCGAAACCGGTCGCCGATCGGGACACGCAGCCGTTCTGGGACGCGGTGAACGAACGGCGCTTGATCGTCCCGCGCTGCCGCGCGTGCAACGCGTGGATCTGGCAGCCGCGCCCGCTCTGCCCCCGCTGCCACGCGCCCGACCCCGAGTGGGTCGACGTCGGCGGCAACGCGCGTGTCGTGTCGTGGACCGCGCTGCACCCGCCGGTGCTTACCGTGTGGGCGGAGAAGCTGCCGTTCGTGATCCTCCTCGTCGAGCTCGACGACGCGCCCGGCGTGCGGATGATCGGCCAGCTCGTCGACGACGACGGTGAGCTGCTCAAGACGAACGGCGACGTGGAAGGGATCGCAACGGGGCGTTCGTTGACGATGCGCTGGCGGATCGACGAAGCGGGTCAGACGTTGCCGGCGTGGACCCTCGCCTGACGGCTACGCGCTCGCGCGGAAGGGGCCTCGCACCTCGTACGTGATGCCGAGGACGAAGCCTCGTTGCGAGCTGAAGTAGAGGCGAGAGCCGTCGGGGGAGAACGTCGGGCCCGTGATCTCGGACACGAGTGGGACCTCGCCCGCCGGGCCGGGCAGTGGGTTCTCGCCGAATCCATGCTCGGGGCCCGTCGCGCGCAGGAAAGGCGCGACGACGTTGTCCGGCGTGATCATGACGAGCTCCATGTTTCCGCCGTCCTCGGCTACGAAGACGTCGCGGGAGCGCGAAACGACCACGTTGTCGACGCCCGACAGCACCGTGTCGCCCTGGTTCGGCGGGTCGGCCGCGTCGTACAGGATGTCCATCGTCTGGCTCGTGATGTAGAAGCGCCAGACCTTGTTGTCGCCCTTGGTCGTGAAGTACACGATGCCATCGTCGTAGAAGCAGCCTTCGCCGCCGCGGAACGGCGTGGTGGCTGCGACTTGCTTGCGCGTCTGGATATCCGTCGCCGACGGGTCGGGGATCGTATGCCAGACGACGTTCCACGGCCCGCCGGCCGGCCCGAGCAGCTGCGCCGCGGCGAGCGTTCCCGCATCGAGATCGGACTGTGTGCCCGAGTAAGTCGCCGGCGTGAAGCGATAGAACCGACCGTCGCCCTTGTCTTCGGTCAGATAGACCTGGTGCGTCGCGGGATCAACGGCTGCTGCCTCGTGCTCGAATGCTCCGAGCGCGTCGCGGCGTATCGTCTTGTTCTTGCCGCTCGGGTCGCACTCCCAGACCCGGCCGGCCGATGCGGTCGAACCGCCGTCGTCACCGTCGTCGAACTCCTCGCATGACAGCCATGTTCCCCACGGCGTCGCGCCTCCGGCGCAATTTGTCCTCGTGCCTGAGAGCACGCTGTACGCGTCGGTGATCTTCCCAGTGGCGTCGAAGTGGATCGCGCTCGCGCCGCCGAGGCGCTGGATGCCGTCCGGGAGTGCGCCGTGGGACGGGGTCTCGCTGTTGACGACGTAGTACCAACCGCCGTCGTCGGCCGGGAAGCACGCGGCGCCGTCTGGGAAGATCGGCCAAAGGTACGGCGCGGGAACGACGGGGAGCCCGGCGCGCGCGATGACGCGCGACGTGAAGCCGGCCGGCAGCATCAATCCGTTGGCGTCGGCGGCCTGGAGCGGTCCGTAGGGACCCGGGCCAGGCGTGGCGGGAGCTCCGAAGGCTCGCTCCCAGAACGTCGGGCGTAGGGCGACCGCGCCAGCCACGGTGAGGCCGGCTTTGAGGAACTCGCGGCGGCGCATGGGGATGCCCTTCGAACGGTGGTCGCGGAAGGACTTCGCTGGCCGTCGTCCTGTTCCTGCAAAGGAAGAGGGGAGCGCCGTCGCGCCCCCCTCAGCCTCCGAGCCGACCTCTAGCTCAGGAGCTTCCCGAGCTCGTTCATATTGAATCCGCGCAGGGTTTCCGTGATCGCGTTGCCGCGCCCGGCGATGTTGAGAGCGACCTTCGCGATCGTCTCGTCGTCCGGCGCTTCAACGACCGACACCATGTCGTACTGGCCCATGGTGACCCACGTGCCGATCTCTTTCGTGCCCGCGTCCTTCATGCGCTGCTGCGCGTCGGCATAGCGCGCGGGCAGGTCCCTAGACTTCGCGCGGCCTTGATCCGTCCAGCGGACCAATGTCACGTACGTCGGCATGGTTCCCCCTTCCTCGGGACTCCCTTGAGCAGATTCCACTCCTCGGAGGCCCCTCCTTACAATGTGACGACCCGTCAGATTTCGAGGAGGCCTAGTTGCTGGAAGCCCGCACGCTCTGGGAACTCGTCGCGAAGCGCGCGGCGGAGACGCCGGACGCCCGGATGGTGATCGACGAGCGCGACGAGTCGATGACGTTCGGGGAATTCGCGCGCGCCGCCGAGAAAGCGGCTGCGGGCCTCGCGGCGATGGACGTGGGGGAGGGGACCGTCGTCTCGTGGCAGCTTCCATCGTGGCCCGAGTCGATGGTGCTCGTCGCGGCGCTGGCGCGTCTCGGCGCCGTGCAGAACCCGATCCTCCCTATCTACCGCGAGCGCGAGGTGGGCTTCATCGTCCGCCAAGCGAAGACGACGCTGTATCTCGTTCCGTCCACGTATCGAGGCTTCGACTTCGAGGCGATGGTCCGGGGGATCGCGAAGGACGTCGAGGGGCTCGAGGTCTTGGTGTGCGACCGCGTGCTCCCCGAGGGTGATCCGGCGACGCTCCCGCCGTTCGAGGAACCCGCCGGAGACCTGCCAGTTCGGTGGCTCTTCTACACGTCGGGCACGACCGCGGATCCGAAGGGCGCGCAGCACACCGACGAAACGATCAAGGCGGCGGCGATCGGGATGATCCAGCGCTACAAGGTCGTGCCCGAGGACCGCAACGCACTGGTGTTCTCGCTGACGCACATCGGCGGGATCATGTGGCTCTTCACGTCGTTGCTCGTCGGCATGTCGAACATCGCGGAATCGACGTTCAATCCCGCGACGACGATCCCGCTCCTGCAACGCGAAGGCGTAACGCTCGCCGGCATGGGGACCATGTTCCACCTCGAATACCTGAAGGCGCAGCGCGAGAACCCGTCGACGGCTCTGTTCCCGAACGCGCGCATCTTCCCGGGCGGCGGCGCGCCGAAGCCGCCGCAACTGCACTACGACATCGCGAAGGAGCTCGGCGGGGCCGGGGTCGTCTCGGGCTACGGACTCACCGAGGTGCCGATCCTCACGCTGGGCGCGGTGGACGATCCGGACGACGCGCTCGCGAACACCGAAGGACGCGCGATGCCGGGCGTGGAGCTGAAGCTCGTCACGCTCGAGGGTAAGGTCGCCGGCGTCGGTGAGGAGGGCGAGATCCGCGCGAAGGCGCCACAGATGATGAAGGGGTACCTGGATTCGTCGCTCGACGCCGAAGCGTTCGACGAGGAGGGGTGGTTCCGCACCGGCGACCTCGGCCGCATGGACGCCGATGGATACGTGACGATCACCGGCCGCTTGAAGGACATCATCATCCGCAAGGGCGAGAACATCAGCGCGAAAGAGGTCGAGGATCTGCTGTTCACGCAGCCGAAGGTCGCCGACGCGGCGGTGATCGGGCTGCCCGATCCCGCGAGCGGCGAGCGCGCGTGCGCGGTCGTTGCCTTGAAGGACGCGAAGGACCCGCTCGGGTTCGACGAGATGAAGGCGTTCCTGAAAGAGAAGGGCTTGCGCGCGCAGGCGATCCCCGAGCAACTCGAGATCGTCGAGGCTCTGCCGCGCAACCCGGCCGGCAAGGTCCTGAAGCAGGACCTGAAGGCGCGGTTCTCGTGAGCGACGAGACGGTTCTCCTCACGTTCGACGGCGGGGTCGCGGTCGTCTCGCTCAACCGTCCCGACCGGCATAACGCATTCAACGACGCGATGGACGCGCGCTTCTTCGAGGTGCTCGCCGAGCTGCGCGAGCGCGACGACGTCCGCTGCATCGTCTGGCGCGGCGAGGGCAAGTCGTTCTCGTCGGGCCGCGACACGAAGGAGCTCGGGCAGCGCGCGAAGGGGGAGAGCGACCTCGAGTTCATCGAGGCCGGACACCGCAAGACGACCTTGCTGTGGGAGATGCCGGTCCCGATCGTCGTGGCGCTGAAAGGCTACGCGCTCGGCGGATCGTTCGAGCGCGCGCTGCTGTGCGACATGCGCATCGCGGCGACTGACACGCGCATTGCGCTGCCCGAGGTCGGGCACGGGGTCATCCCCGACTCTGGGGGGACGGCGCGGCTCTTCCAGATGGCCGGGCACGGACTCGCCGCCGACATGGCGCTGACCGGCCGCCCGATCACCGCGGCCGAGGCCTTGCAGCACGGGATCGTCTCGCGTGTCGTCGAGCCCGAGAAACTCGACGAAGAAGTGATGGCGATCGCGAAGGAGATCGCCAAGCGTTCGCCTCTCGCGGTGAAGTTCTCGAAAGAAGTTCTCTCGGGGCTCGCGACGCCTGAGGTCGCGCGCTCGATGCACGAAGAGAAGATCGCGCAGACCGTGCTCTTCGGGAGCGAGGATTACAAGGAGCTCAAGGCCGCGCGCAGCGAGGATCGCGAGCCCGAGTTCCGCGGGCGCTAAGCGTCGCCGCTCCATCACGCCACGCATTCTCTGGGCCCGGTGGGCCCTCGAAGAAGCGTCTGACATGTCAGACACTGTCGACAGTGTCAGACGCGTCAGACACTTCCGCGGCGGGGCGTGGGTAGGGATGGCCGGTTATGCCGGTTCGAGAATCAATTCGAGCGCTTCGAGGCGCCGCACGAACAAGCTCGGGACGTGGCGTGCGCTGGCGTTCGCGGGCGTCGAGAACGACGAAGTCCGGTTCAGCAGACGGTCGAGCGTGACGCGCGTCTCCATGCGGGCGAGCGGCGCGCCGAGGCAGAAGTGGATCCCCGACCCGAAGCCGACATGCGCCTTCGGGTGGTCGCGTTCGAGGTCGAGCTCGGCGGGATGAGGAAACGCCGCCGGGTCGCGATTGGCCGAGCCCCACATCAGCATCACGCGTGCGCCGGCCGGCATCTCGACTCCGCCGATCGTCGTATCCTGCGTGACGACGCGGAAGTGGCCGCGGAACGGCGACTCCAGGCGAAGCGCTTCCTCGATGAAGGTGCCCAGCCGCTCGGGCGCGTCGCGCAGCGTCTTCTGAAGCGCCGGGTCGTCCGCGAGCATCTTCGTCGCGCTGCCGATGAGGCTTGCGGTTGACTCGCTGCCGGCGACCACGAGCTGGAGCAGAAGCGAAACCCCTTCGCGATCGGTGAGGTCGCCGCGCTCGACGGCATCGGCGATCTCGGCGGTGATGCTGGCCGGCGTCGGGTCCTCGAGGCGCGCTCGCAGGTATGCGAGGAATGCCGTCATCTCTTGCCAGCACTCGAGCATGCGCTCGGGCGTGGCAACGCCGGAAAGAAGGTCGACGCCGGCGTCGGCCCAGCGCGTGAGATCGGGGAGGTCATCGTGCGGCATGCCCAGCACGCTCGCGATGATCGTCACGGGCAGCGGGACCGCGATGGCACTCATCCACTCGACGTCTTCCGCCGCGAGAGCGTCGTCGAGCCGCGCGTCCACGAACGTCAGCACCTCGCGCTCGAGGTCGGTGATCCGCTGCGGGCGGAACGTGCGATTCATAAGCTTGCGCTGCAACCCGTGGTCGGGCGGGTCGGCGGTGGCGAGAACGTCGACTGCGCCGATCGCGTCCGGATCGGCTTGAAGCACCGCCGGCGTCGGGCCCTGGCCCGCGTAGATCACCGCCGAGATGTGGCTCGAGAAGATCTCCGTCTTCGCCGCGGCTTCGACCAGGTCTTCGTAGCGCGAGATCATCCATAGTTCCGACCCGGCCAGCTGGTGGACGGGCGCGTCTTTGCGCAGCTCGTCGTACAGC
>JBASRP010000386.1:0-1576 GCA_049273905.1 Actinomycetota bacterium | reverse complement strand
CTGCCGATCGACCGGCGGGCCGTCGCCGCCGACCTTGGTTTCGCGACCGTCATCGAGAACACGCTCGACGCGGTTTCGGCGCGGGATTTCGCCGCCGAGTTCCTCGCGGCCGTCGCGATCTGCGGCGTCCACCTCTCGCGCATGGCCGAGGAGGTCGTCCTGTGGACGACGTCCGAGTTCGCTTTCGCCGAGCTCGACGACGCCTTCGCCACCGGCTCGAGCATCATGCCGCAAAAGAAGAACCCCGACGTGGCCGAGCTGACGCGCGGCAAGTCCGGCCGGCTCATCGGCGACCTGGCCGGGTTGCTGGCGACCTTGAAGGCCCTGCCGCTCGCCTACAACCGCGATCTCCAGGAGGACAAGGAGCCCGTCTTCGACGCCTTCGACACGCTGGCGGGGATGGTGACGGCGCTCGACGGCCTTCTCGGCACGCTGCGCTTCAACATCGAGCGGATGGCCGAGACCGCCGGCGACTGGCTTCTGAAAGCCACCGCGATCGCCGAGTCCCTCGTCACCCACGGCGTCCCGTTCCGAACGGCGCACGAGGCCGTCGGCCGGCTCGTCACGCGCTGCGCGGACGGAGCCCGCCCGACCGACCTCACGGACGACGAGCTCTCCGCGTTCAACGAACACATGCCCGACGCGGTCCGCACGGTCCTGAGATAGGGGTCCCTGGCACCCCGTAGAATCGTCACTCGTGCCGAAGACGAACGAGGAGATCGAGGAGCTCTTCTTCGAGTGGAGCGACCTCATCCAGATCTCCGGCGGCGACCCGTTCCGCGCCCGCTCCTACGAGAAGGCCGCGCGCGCCGTCGGCGCTCATCCCAAGGACGTCGGCTCGCTCGACGAGAAAGCGCTGCTCGCGATCCCGGCCGTCGGCAAGAACATGGCGACGAGGATCCGGGAATACGTCGATCGGGGAACGATGCACGAGCTCGAGGAGCTCCGCGAGATGGTCCCGCCGGGCATCCGCGAGCTGACGCGCATCCCCGGGCTCGGCCCGAAGAAAGCCGTGCTGCTGCACTCCGAGCTGGGGATCACGACGATCGACGAGCTGACGGAGGCGATCGGGCACCACAAGCTCGCCGGGATCAAAGGCCTCGGCCCGAAGACCGAGGACAACCTCAAGCGCGGCATCGAGCAGATGCAGCAGACCGGCGGGGAAAGGACGCGGCTCGACGTCGGCCTGGCGATCGCGGAGGAGCTCGTCGCCGGACTCAGGCAGTCCGCCGCGGTCAAGGAAGTGACCGTCGCGGGCTCGCTCCGCCGGATGCGCGAGACCTGCGGGGACATCGACATCCTCACCGCGTCGGGGGACGTCGGCGCGGTCATGGATGCCTTCGCGAAGCTCGATCTCGTCGACAAGACGCTGGCCCGCGGCGACACGAAGATGACCGTCCTGACGGCCAAGGGCTTCCAGGTCGATCTGCGTGTGGTGCCGCACGACGCGTGGGGCGCAGCGCTCATCTACTTCACGGGCTCGAAGGCGCACAACATCAAGATCCGCGAGATGGCGGTGAAGAAGGGCTGGAAGCTCTCGGAGTACGGCCTGTTCAAGGTCGAGACAGACAAGAAG
>JBASRP010000380.1:0-8149 GCA_049273905.1 Actinomycetota bacterium | reverse complement strand
GGGCGGCGCCCAAACCCGCGCGGAAACCCGCCGCGCTGAAGCCGATGCGGAAGGCGGCGTCGAAACCTTCTCCGCGTAAGCGGGCGCGCAAGCCCGCGCCGAGGGTCTCTCGCAAGCCGGCGCCGAAGGTCGCGCGCAAGCCCGCGCGGAAACTCTCACGCAAAGCCGCGGCCAAGCCGAAGCGCGCCGTTCGCGCTCCGAAAACGCGCCGCGGCGGCAGCGTCTCGACGATCCCGATCCCTCCCGCCCGACGGCGCAGTCCGAAGCGCCGGCGGCGTGCGCCGAAGCCCCCCGACCCCTCGCCGCGCGTCATCATCGAGGACGAGCCCACCCCCGCCGTCGTTGTCCTCGAGATGCCCGCCGAGATCGCCGACGGCGAACAGCCAGACGCGCGCCGCTACGTCGCGGTCGTCTCCGAGATCGACGGCACCGAGCCGTTCCCCGCGCAGGAAGCGCCCCTGTTCACCCCACGCGAACGCCGCGCGGAAGTCGAGGCCTACGCCACCGACATCCCGATCGCGCTCGGCGCCGGCCTGCTGATCGCCTCGGTCTTCCTGCCTTGGTACAAGGGCCCGAAGGGCTTCCCGCTCTCGATCGGCGGATGGACGAGCGGCACGCTCGCGCCGCTTCTGGTCTTCCTCGGCGCCGCGTCACTCGTTCTCGTCGCGCTGCGGCGCGGAGGACGGGCGGTCAGCCTTCCGGTCGAGGAGTCGCTCGCGCACGAAGTCGTCGGCTGGCTCGCGCTCGTCGCCGCCGTGGTGAAGACCCGCTGGCGGCCCGACGTGCTGAGCGTGACGATCACTCCGTCGTACGGCGTGTGGATCGCGATCGTCGCCGCCGCGTTGCTCGTCGTCTTCGGCGGGCGGATGTCGCCGCGCGCGCCACTCGTCATGCGTCCGGGATGGCAGCGGATGCGCGGGGGAGCGCTGGGCGCGGCGTTGCTCATCGTCGTCGTCGCGGGGTCGGCCGTCTTCGGCGTCGTGAACTCGCCGTCGCAGGAGCCGACGGCCGTGGCGAATCCGGACCTGTTCAAGGGAACGGTGCGCAACAAGCTTCCCGACTGCGCCAAGGACTTCCCGTTGCCGACCGGACTGAAGCCGGAGCTCGGCTTCGACACCGGCTCGACGTGCCAGGCACAGCTAACGAGCACCCAGGGGTCGGTCGCCCTGATCGATCAAGCACGTGCCGCGCTCAAGACCGCGAAGTGGACCTTCACCGAGGTGAAAGGTGCGGCGGGGTCTTCCGTGTTCTCGATCACCAAGCCGCAGTGCGCGACCCTCGCCGTCGTCCCGACCGAGCGTGGGTCCCTGGTCGCCTTGGCTTACACGCGCTGCACCCCGACTCCGGCGCCCTCGGCCACCAGCCCCTAGCTGGGGTTTCCGGCCGCCTCTTGACAGACTGACACTTCCCGTCTATCTGTAACATCCACAGATGGCGCTGAGGGCGGACGTCGCCGTACCCACCTCTCAAGAGGAGGCCACCCGCGCGCGCATCCTCGACGCCGCGTTCGCGTGCGCCGGACGCATCGGCGTCGGCCGCACGACGATGGCGGACGTCGCGCGTGAGTCGAAGCTGTCGCGCCAGACCCTGTACCGCTACTACGCCTCGAAGCACGACCTCTTCATGGCGCTCATCCAGCGCGAGGAAGAGATCCTGTTCGCTCAGGTGATGGCGTCGATCGCGCCGCACCGCGAGCTGCGCCCGGCCGTCGAAGCGTCGTTCCGCACGATCCTGCGGGCGATGCGCGCCCACCCGCTGCTCGATCGCGTGATGGCGACCGAGCCACAGGAGCTGTTGCCGTACCTCACGATCGAAGCCAACCCGATGCGCGACATGGGCATCCGCATGATGGAGCAGGTGTTCGCCGAACGCGGGCCCGGGATCTCGCCGATCCTCGCGCACCGCGCCGCCGAGATCAGCTCCCGCCTCGTCACGTCGTACGCGATCCAGCCGCCCGACGACGATCCTGACGTCGTCGCGGCGGAGCTCGCCGAGCTTGTCTGCAACGGTCTGTCGAAGGACCGATAGGAGGGATCGCCATGGGCACCGATTACTACGAGCTTCCGGTCGGCGACACGACGTGGGGTGTCCCCGGATCCTTCGACACGATCTTCAACTGGGAGTACGACGAGATGCGCGGCCGTCTCGTTACTCTGTACCAGAAGGGCAAGCAGAAGCAGTGGGATTCCGAGACGCGCCTCGACTGGTCGATCAACGTCGAGCCTGGCTCCCCCGACAACGGCCCCGACTACTACATCCCGATCTACGGCTCGCCGATCTGGGAGCGCATGAACGACAAGGAGAAGGAGCAGCTTCGCCATCACATGGGCGCCTGGATGAATTCGCAGTTCCTCCACGGCGAGCAAGGCGCGCTGATCTGCACCGCGAAGATCGTCCAGGCCGTCCCCGACATCGACTCGAAGTTCTACGCCGCGACGCAGGTGATGGACGAGGCGCGCCACGTCGAGACGTACTCGCGCTACCTCCGCGAGAAGATCGAGATGGCGTACCCGATCAACCCGTTCCTCAAGTCGCTGCTCGACCAGGTGATCCAGGACTCGCGCTGGGACTTCACCTATCTCGGCATGCAGGTGATGATCGAGGGCCTCGCGCTCGCCGCTTTCGCGCTCATCCGCGACTACTCGACCGAGCCGCTCGCGAAGGCGCTGAACACGTATGTGATGCAGGACGAGGCGCGGCACGTCGCGTTCGGCCGCCTTGCGCTGCGCGACTACTACCCTCAGCTGACCGACGCCGAGCGCGCCGAGCGCGAGGAGTTCATCGTCGAGGCCTCGCACCTGATGTACGGACGCTTGATGGCGCGTGAGGTGTGGGACCACCTGGGCTACGACGTCGACGAAGCGATCGACTACGTCGAGCATTCCGAGATCATGGCTCAGTTCCGCCGGCTGCTCTTCACACGCATCGTTCCGATCGTGAAGGACATCGGTCTTTTCGGGCCCAAGGTCAAAGCGTGCTTCGAGTCGCTCGGCGTCATCGACTTCCAGGACCTCGACCCCGAAGCGTTGAGCGCCTCCGACGAGCAGATCGCCGAAGAGATGGACCGCCGCAAGGCCGAGATCATGGAGGCCGTGGCGGTAGGCGCCGACTAACAAGACGCTTTCTTTTGCTGAGGCCCGGCCGGACGGCCGGGCCTCACTCTTTCGGTTCGTTCGAGCGGAAGAACTCGAGTATGCGAGGAACGACCTCTCGCGCGACGAGCTCCGCGGAGAAGTGCGTCTCCGCATCGAGCGCCAGGAACGTGGCGCCCGGGATCTCCTGCGCGGCGCGCGCCGCGCCGGGAGCCATCTCGTCCTCGGAGCCCACGTAGATGAAACACGGCACATGCCACCGGAACAGGTTCGTGGAGACCTCTCCCTCGAGGAAGATCGACCGGTATTCGGCTTCGAGAGCGAGGGGGTCGTTGCCGAACAGGTAGGTGCGTCCCGGCTCCGGGAACCGGAAGCCGTCTCCGATGGCGCTTTCCCACGTTTCCACGAGCGCCTCGATGCCGCGCTCCTTGCCGGCGGCGACGGCTTCAGCCACCCCGTGCATCAGCGGGCCGCGCGGCCATTCATAGGGCTGATTCCCGTAGAGGGCGAGGGAGCGAACGCGTTCCGGAGCGTGCTCGCCGACCGCGAAGCCGAGGCGGGCGCCCCACGAGGAGCCGAAGAAGTGCGCGCGCTCGATCTCCAAGGCGTCGAGGGTGGCGACGACGTCGGCCACGCGCGTGAGCAACGAGTACGCCTCCACGTCGTGCGGCTTTTCGGATCGGCCCTGCCCGCGATGGTCCGCGTAGATCATGCGGAACTCGTCGCGCAAACCCCCGACGACGGGCAGCGTCTTCGCATATGGGATCGAGTCGCCGAAGCCCGTATAGACGAGGAGCGGCGGTCCGTCACCGCCGGCGTCTTCGAAATAGGTACGGATGCCGTCGATCGGGTTCGTTGCGTACGACATCGGCTCCCCTCGTCCGGACTAGGCCTTGTCTATTTTTCGACGCTGCGCGCCTCGTTCGCACACATCCGTCGGGTTCGGGCACTTCAAGGAAATCGCCGGTTCGAACGATAACTGCTGGTAACAGGGGCTGCAGCACGTAGGTGGGATCGGTCGACCTTTTTAGGAGGTTCGGTTGCGCCTACGTTCGGTTCGAGCGGTCGTCTGGGGGCCCTTGGTCTTCGCAACGACGGCGGTCATCGCCTTCGCGGCGGCTCCCGTGCACGCCGCACCCCCGCCGCAGGCGAACAACTCTTCCGCCGACATCACGGCAGTCATCGCCGGCCCGGGCCTCAGCGGCGGTTCGCTGAACGGCGACGCGGTGCTGTCGGTTCTCTTCGGCGGCAACGGCACGGCGAACTCCGTCGCGCGCTCCGATCACAATCACGACGACCGCTATATGTCGAAGGACGCCAACTTCGACGACCGCTACATGCTGAAGGGCGACGTCGTCGGCAACTTCGACGATCGCTACTGGCTGCGGACCGAGAACTTCGACGATCGGTACATGCTCAACACGGCCAACTTCGATGACCGGTACGCGCCCATCGGCATCAACTTCGACGACCGCTATCTCCTAAACAGTGCGAACTTCGACGACCGCTACGCGCCGATCGGGATCAATTTCGACGACCGCTACATGCTCAACACAGCAAACTTCGACGACCGGTACGCGGCGTTGAACCACAACCACGATTCTCAGTACGCCGCGCTCAACCACAACCACGACGACCGGTACCTAGGCCTTGGTGGCGGCACGCTCAACGGACTGCTCACGCTCGCTATGGGCGATCTGACGCTGCTCGGCAGCGGCGCCCGCGTCATCGCGCCGCAGCTGGTGTCGACGGCCGCGCAGGGGACGGCGCCGCTTCAGGTCACCTCGAACACGCTCGTGACAGACCTCAACGCCGACAAGCTCGATGGGCACGAGGCGAGCGACTTCGCGTTGGCCGGCAGCGGCGGCGCCTGCTCGGACTGCGCGCTGCTGTCGGGGTCAAACGCCTTCACCAACGCCAACACCTTCAACGGCGGGACGACCTTCGGCGGACCGGTCGGGCTCACTGCGGGGAGCGCCACGTTCACCTGGCAACCTTTCTTCACGAGCCTCACCAACTACAACCTGCGGCTGATCGACTCGCGGGCCAACGTCACACGGCTCGTCCTCGACCAGAGCGGGCGCATCGGGATCGGAACGACGTCGCCGACCTCGCCGCTGCACGTCGTCGGGAACGTCCGGGCCTCCGGCCTCGACCTCGGCTCCGCGATCCTCGGCCCGACGTCGTTCGACATGTCGAGCTCGGCCGACCGGACCTTCAACATCCTCAACTCCAACGGCGGCGTCGGGCACCTGGCGGTCGAAGGTCTCGTCAGCACGGCGGGCCTTTCGATCCCGACCGGCGGCGCCGGCGCGACGGCGGGGTTCGATCAGATCTCGGCGGGCAACACCACGCGCACGCTCGCGACGTCCGCGGTCAACGGGACATCACTGCTGTTCGTTACACCGGACGCCTCGCGCGCCGGGTGCAGCGCAGCGCCGGGATTCATGTACGTGAGCGCGCGCAACGCGGGATCGAACTTCACGGTAACGGTCGCGGGAGCGGCGCCCGGTGCGGGCGAGAGCTACTGCTTCAACTGGTGGGTGCTGAACTAGCGGACGATCAGCCGCGCGCGAGCGCCGTCAGGATCCCGGCGGTCGCGGCCAGCAGACAGTAGACGGCGAACGGCCGGAAGCCGCGCCGCGTCACGAACGCGAGCAGGGCCCGGATGCTGAGCGTCCCCACGATCGCAGACGTGATGATGCCGAGCACCATCGCGCCGCCCGATCCGCTCGCGGTCATGTCGGGGATCTTGACGATCGTCGCGCCGAGGATGATCGGGATCGCCATCAGGAACGAGAACCGGGCCGCGGCCTCGCGCGTCAGCCCGCGCAACATCCCCGCCGAGATCGTCGATCCAGACCGTGAGATGCCGGGCAGGATCGCGACCGCCTGCGCCACGCCGATCAGCCCCGCGTCGAGCGGCGTGACCTGCCGCTCTTCGTGGGGCGTCTTCTTGCTCTCCTCGAACGCCGTCTCGGTCGAGAACAGGATCCACGCCGTCCCGGCGAGCAGGAACGAGATGATCACGGGCCGCTCGAACGTCGACTCGATCCGGTTCGCGAAAACGGCCCCGATCACCGCGGCGGGGATCGTTCCTATCGCGAGCAGGCCGACGAACCGCCGGTCCTCAGCCGAGCCGTGACCGAACAGTGCCCGAAGCAGTTCGAGGATCCGGTCCCGGAACACCCAGAAGACCGACAGCAGCGTGCCGAGATGCACGGCCACGATGAACGCCACCGACGGCTCCGGCCATCCCGCGATGAACGGCACGAGGACGAGGTGGCCGCTCGACGAGATCGGAAGGAACTCGGTCGCGCCCTGCACGATGCCGAGGATGAACGCTTGGAAGAGACTCACGCGCGGAGGGTATCAGTGGCCGACACGCGCTCCTCTGAGCGCGGTGGCGCACGAGCACGTTCTCTCCGCCGGAACCACGGGGACGATCGCTTCGAGGAGCGACCGCAAGCGCGCGTTGTTCTCCGCGAAGACCTGGACGACCTCGTCGACCGAGACCGGTGGCACGCCCTCGACGCCGACGTCGTAGTCGGTGATGAGCGACATGTTCACGTAGCAGAGCTCGAGCTCGCGGGCGAGAGCGGCCTCCGGGTACTGGGTCATGTTGATGACTTCCCATCCGGCTTGCGCGTACCAGCGGGACTCGGCGCGCGTCGAGAACCGCGGTCCCTCGATCACGACGACGGTACCGCGTTCGTGCATCGTGATCCCGAGGTCGCGGCCTTGCGCGACGGCGATCGCGCGCAGCTCCGGGCAGTACGGGTCCGCGAGCGAGACGTGCGTGGTCTCCGGCCCGTTGTAGTACGTCGCCGCGCGACCGCTGGTCCGGTCGACCAGCTGATCGCACACGACGAAGTCGCCGCGGCGGACGTGCGGTTGCAGCGACCCGGCCGCGGCCGGGGCGAGGACGCGTTGAACGCCGAGCTCCTTCATGGCCCAGATATTCGCGCGGTAGGGGACCTTGTGCGGCGGGTACTCGTGGCGCCGGCCGTGCCGCGGAAGGAACGCGACCTTCTTTCCGCCGACCTCGCCGACGACGATCGGCGCGGACGGCTCGCCGTATGGCGTGGAGACTTTCACCTCTTCGGCCGTTTCCAGGAATGCGTAGAAGCCCGACCCGCCGAAGACCCCGATCGTCGCCGCGGTCACTTGGCGCCCTTCTTCGATGAACCCTTATCGCCCGACGACTTGTCGCTCGAGCCGGACGACGGCTTGGTCTCGCTTTTGGTCTCGCTCTTGGTCTCTGTCTTCGTCTCCGACGGCGACGTGTCGGACGTTTCCTTCTTCGGCTCCGTGCGCCGCTTCGAGCTCCGGTTGTCGGTCGAATAGAAACCGGACCCCTTCAGCACGATGCCCACCGGATGGAAGACGCGCCGCAGCGGACCGCCGCACACTTCGCACGTACGGAGCGGCTCGTCCGAGAAGCTCTGATACACCTCGAAGTGCCGGTCACACGACAAGCAAACGTATTCGTAGGTGGGCATCGATACCTATCCTAGCAAGGCGTTTTCCACGCTTAGGCGGGGCGGATGACACGCTCCGGGGTCACGATCACGTCCACCGATTCGTCGCCGCCCCCGGCCGGAACCTCATCGACGATCTGGACGTCGAAACACAATCCAACGCGCGGCGCTCGGCGTTCTATGCCCGCCAGGAAAGCGTCGTAGAACCCGCCGCCGTAGCCGAGGCGACGGCCACGTTCGTCGAACGCGACGCCGGGCACGAGGATCACGTCGGCCTCGCTCGGATCGATCGCCACGCGCTGCACGGGTTCGCGGATCCCGCGGTAGCCGGGCGCGAGGTCCTCGACGCTCCGGACCTCCGCCGCGCGCAGCCCGGCGCCGTCGACGTACGGCATCAGCAACCGGCGGCCGGACCCGAGGACCCACGCCATGACCGGATCCGTCGGGAGTTCTGTGCCGAAGGACGCGAAGCCGAGCACGGCGCCGGCGCCCACGATCTCGGGAAGCCCTGCCAGCCTCTCCGCCACGGCCGCGCCGGCGGCGGCGCGCTCGTCGGTGCTCAGCCGCGAGCGGACG
>JBASRP010000230.1:0-2576 GCA_049273905.1 Actinomycetota bacterium | reverse complement strand
GGCCCATCGAGCCCGGCGGGAACTGACCGCGCGCCATCGCGTCCTCGGCTTCGTCGATCGTCAGCTTGTCGGCGGCGCGTTCGGCGCGCGTTCCGCGGTCAACGAGCACGCGTTCGACGTCGGTCAGGATCACGAGGGCGTCGGCGCCGGCGACCTCCGCGACGAGAGCCGCCGCCAGGTCTTTGTCGATCACGCCGTGGACGCCGCGGAAACCGCTCCCCTCGCGGACGACCGGGATGCCGCCACCGCCGGCCACCACCGGCACCATGCCGGCGGCGATGAGCGCGCGCACGGCGGCTTCCTCGACCAGCGCCATGGGTTTCGGTGAGGGGACGACGCGCCGCCAGGCCCCGCCGGGAACCTCCGTCACGGGGACGCCGGACCGGCGCAGGTCCCCCGCAGCGGCGGACGAGAGGTGCGGCCCGATCGGCTTCGTCGAACGCAGGAACGCGGGGTCGGCGGGGTCCACGACGACTTCGGTGACGATCGCGATCACCGGTGCCTCGATCGCACGCCGCCGCAGCGCCGCGCCGAGCTCCTGCTGGATCAGGTAGCCGAGGCTCCCCTGCGTCTGCGCCACGAGAACGTCGAGGGGCATCGCGGGGACCACGGCTTCGGCGGACGCGTGCTGCAGCATCAGCGCGCCGACCTGAGGGCCGTTGCCATGAACAACGACGAGGTCGTTGCCGGCAGCCGCCAGCGCAGCCAGTCCGTCGCACGCTTCACGGATCGCGGCGCGTTGCTCGGCGGCTGTTCCGCGTTCGTCTCGCCGAAGGATCGCGTTGCCGCCGAGGGCGACGACGAGCCGCACGGTCTTATCCCGTGACGGGGCGCAGGACGTCGGCGATCGTCGGCGTGCCGACTTCCTCGAGCTCGTATGTGACGCGGAAGGCCGGCGCGTGGATGTCGATCACCTTGCGCAGGTCGATCGGTGTCGCGACGAGAACAACGTCGGCCGGCGACGCGTTGATCGTTTTCGCGAGCTCGGCGCGTTGTGTGTCGCTGTACCCCATCGCCGGCAGCAACGGCCCGACGTTCGGGTAGCGCTGGAACGTCTCGCCGATCGATCCGACGGCGTACGGGCGCGGGTCGATGATCTCGGCGGCGCCGCCGGCTTTCGCCGCGAGCACGCCGGCCCCGTACCGCATGTCGCCGTGAGTCAGGGTCGGACCGTCCTCGACGACGAGCACCTTCTTGCCCTTGAGGTCGGCGCCGTCCTCGACGACGATCGGCGAGCGCGCGCGGACCATCACCGCTTCGGGGTTCAGCTCGCGCACGGATTCCTCGACCTCGGCGATCTGCTCGGGCGTGGCCGAGTCGATCTTGTTGATCACGATCGCGTCGGCCATCCGCACGTTCGCTTCGCCCGGGTGGTAGCGGCGCTCATGGCCGGGCCGCAACGGGTCGACCACCACGATATGAACCGTGGGCGCGTAGAACGGCAGGTCGTTGTTTCCGCCGTCCCAGACGATGACGTCGGCCTCCGGCTCGGCTTGCGCGAGGATCTCGGCGTAGTCGACGCCGGCGTAGACGATGTGTCCGGCGCGGATCGTCGGCTCGGACTCCTCGCGCTCCTCGCTCGGGCCGCCGGCGGCGTCGAGGTCCGGCAGCTCGGCGAAGCGTTGCGCGCGCTGGGCCTCGAGGTCGCCGTACGGCATCGGGTGGCGCACCGTGACGGCGCGCTTGCCGGCGTCGCGCAGTACTTGGAGGACGCGCCGCGTGGTCTGCGACTTCCCCGCCCCGGTGCGCACCGCGCACACAGCGACGACCGGCACCAACGGTTCGATCATCGTCGCCTTCGGGCCGAGGATGCGGAAGTCGGCCCCGGTCGCGAGCGCGATCGACGACGCGTGCCCAACGTGGTCGTAGGGCACATCGGAGTACGCGAAGACGACCTCTTCCACGTGCTCGCGGCGCGCGAGCTCGAACAGCTCGTGCTCCTCGACGATCGGGATGCCCTTCGGATACAAAGGCCCGGCGATCGACGCCGGATAGCGCCGCCCGGCGATGTACGGGATCTGGGTCGCGGTGAACGCGACCACCTGGATCGCGGGGTCGTCGCGGAACACGGTGTTGAAGTTGTGGAAGTCGCGGCCGGCCGCGCCCATGATCAAGACGCGACGCCGGCTCCCCTCGGCGGGCTGAGTCATCGGCTCATTGTACGGACGCGTTCGCGGCCGTCGCGGAGTCTGGTCCGGTTCGCGGTTATTTGGGAGCCGTCAGGCGGGGAGAAGCTCACGCGCGAGAACCGCCGCGCCCACCACACCGGCGTCGTTCCCCAGAGCCGCCGGAACCACGCGGACCGGGTGCCGGTGCGGCTCGCCAACGATATGCGCGGTCATGGACTCGCGCGCCGGGGCAAGGAGGAGCTCGCCCGTCCCGGCCGCCGCTCCCCCGCCGACCACGATCAGCTCGGGATCGAAGATGTTGACGATGTTGGCGAAGCCGATGCCGAGCAAACGGCCGATCTCGGCGAGGACGTCGCGCGCGAAGGGCGAGCCGGACACGGCCGCCTCCCCAACGAGCTCGCCGGTCACCGCGTCGAGGTCTCCCCCGGCCGCCGCGAGGACGTCCGC
>JBASRP010000352.1:0-8747 GCA_049273905.1 Actinomycetota bacterium | reverse complement strand
TGTCCGGCCTCGCCGGCGCGTGTCTGCGCGGCGCCGAGCGCGAGCAGCAGCTCGATGCGTGTGCGCTCGTCGGGCGCCTCCTTGAGTTCAATCACCTGCAAGGCCCGCTGGTAGTGAAGGACGGCGTCCTCGTAGGCGAGGAGCTCGGCCGCGCGATCGCCGGCCCGCTTCGAATAGACGATGGCCTTGTCGATGTCGCCGCCCTTCGCGGACTCGAAGAAGTGGCGGGCGATGTCGGCCAGCGCCATCTCGCCGCCGGCCGGCATCTGCTCGAGCGCCTCCGCGATCGCTCGATGGATCCGGATGCGGCGCGCGGTGCTCAGCTCCTCGTACAGCGTCTCGCGGATCAATGCGTGCCCGAACCGGTACCGGCCGAGCGCGCCGGGAACCTCCTCGATGACCCCAGCCGCGGCGGCCTCGTCGAGAACGCCGAACAACCGGTCGCCGGTCAGGTCGCTCACCCGTTCGAGGACGTCGCTCCCGAACGTGTTCCCGCCCACGGCCGCGACGACGAGGAGCTCGTTGCAGTCCGGTGAGAGCCGATCGAGCCGGCGGCCGATCAGCATGCGCGCGCCCATCGGGATCGCGATCCCGGGGACCTTGTCGCCGAGGCGTCCCTCCGACGCGAGAAGCCGCATCGTCTCGGCGACGAAGAACGGATTTCCCTCGGTTGTCGCGTACAGCGTCGAGACGAGGTCGGCCGACGGATCGTGGCCCATGCCTTCGATGAAGCGCGCGACGTCGTCCTCGCTCAACCCCCGCAGGATCACACCTTCGCCGCGGCTCAGCTCGCCAAGCGTCTCGGTGAGCGGATGCTGCCGTCCGATGTCGGTATGGCGATAGGTGCCGATCAAAAGGATGCGCGTCGTGTGGATCTCGCGCGCGAGGAACTGGAAGATCAGCAGCGACGGCCGGTCGGCCCAGTGCAAGTCGTCGAGGATCAGCACGAGAGGCCGCCGCTCTGCTGCGCCTTTCAGCAACGTGCCGACGGCGTCGAACAGCCGGAACCGCGCGTGCTCCGGATGAACCTCGGAGGAGATCGGACGCGCGCCGCTACCGTCCGACAGCTCGGGGATCAGCTGCGCGATGTCGCCGGCCGCCGCTTTCTCCTCATCGGACCCCGCGTCCGCGCTGCGGAGGGCTTGCCTGAGGATCTGCACCCATGGCCAATAGGCCGGCGCCCCTTCGCCCTCGTGGCACGGTCCCCAGAAGACTTGGGCCCCGCGGTCGCGGGCGTAGGCGGACAGCTCCTCCGCGGTCCGGGTCTTCCCGATCCCGGGTTCTCCGACGAGCATGACGAGCCGGCCGCGGCCGGTCGCGGCGTCGTCGTAGACGCCTTTGAGCTGACTCAGCTCGCGCTCGCGGCCGACGAAAAGGTCCCCGGGGCGGCGATCGGTCCCCTCGGAACCCCCCGAAACCCCCACGTCGGTCATCCCCCGTCCGCCCCTGATCTTGAGGGGAAGGTAGCCGGGAACAGGGCTTTTAGCCACCCCCGGGCTTCTAACGGCAGGTGATCCGGCCGTCGTGACGTTGTTAGCCGGCTTCTAACGCCTCAAGGGTGAGAGACCGGGCAGTGGCAAAGGGAGGCGGGGACGATGCGGGACACGGAGCGAGGGTCGGGGTTGCTGGATGAGATCGCAACTTTCTCGAGCTGCACGAGAACCGAGCTCGATCTGCTGAGCTTCATAGCGGACGAGAGCATCGTTGCCTCGGGCTGCGTCGTCATCGAGGAAGGCGTCTCGCGTCGCAAGTGCTTCGTGATTGCGAGTGGGCGGGCCAAGGTATGGCGCGACGGTGAGGTCGTGACAGAGCTCGGCCAGGGCCAGTTCTTCGGGGAGATGTCCCTCCTCGCCGGTGCTCCGTACACGGAGACGGTCACGGCGCAATCGACGCTGGAGCTCTTCGTCGTTTCGCCGGCCGAGTTCGACTCGCTCCTCACCCGCGCGCCGTCGATCGTCCGGAAGATGCTCCGCGAACGCCCCCGCGTGTACGCCTAGATCTCCCGATACCGGTCTCGGTTCAAAGACCCCGCCTTTCGGGCGGGGTCTTTGTCCACTTCCGGCGCGATATCGGTTCGCGGTCGCGGCCTTTGTCCTCTGTTCTTCCGACGGACCTGAACCGAAGTTACTAAAAGGCTCAAGCGTCTCTAGCCGGGAGTGGGATGGAAACCGCGCAATTCAACGCCGTGCCGTCACGAGGAGCGAAGGTCCGCGCGCGCCTGTCTCCGTCTGCGCTTTGGCGGCGCTTCCGCGAGCTGCTTCCCGAAGGCCGCGCGATCGCTCAGGAGGTCTGGGACCGGCGCCATCGGGCGATGATCGCTCTTCTCTGGCTGCACGTCCCGCTGATCGTGATCTACGGCGTTGGGCGCGATCGCGGCGTCGTGCACAGCGTGGAGGAAGCCTCGATCGTCGCCCTCGCCGGGCTCGCGGCACGCTTCGGTCCGAAAACGCGGCGCTTCCAGTCGCTCGCCGCCACCTTCGGCCTCGTGAACGCGTCGGCCATCCTCGTGCATCTCTCGGGCGGCCTCATCGAGTTCCACTTCCACTACTTCGTCATCCTTGCGGCGCTGTCGCTGTACCACGACTGGGCGCCCTTCCTCACCGCGATCGCGTACGTCGCGCTCCAGCACGGCGTGATAGGCGTTCTCGACCCGCGGTCGGTGTACAACCATCCGGACGCGATCGCGCACCCCTGGAAGTGGGCGGGGATCCACGCCTTCTTCGTGCTGTGCGCCACGGCGGTGAGCCTCGTCCGGTGGAAGTCGAGCGAGGTCGAAGCCCTGAAGGACCCGCTGACATGGCTCCCGAACCGCGCTCTCTTCACCGACCGCCTGCACCAGGCCACGATCCGGAGCGATGAGAACGGAACCACGGTCGCCGTCTTGTTCCTGGACGTCGACGATTTCAAGACCATCAACGACACAGCCGGGCACGGCGCGGGAGACAGGCTCCTTATCGTGATCGCCGACCGGCTCCGCGACGTCGTGCGCGCGCCCGACACCGTTGCACGACTGGGTGGCGACGAGTTCGCGCTCGTTCTCGAAGCGCCCGCCGCATCCGAGGCAACCGCCGAGGTGGCGCAGCGGTTGCTCGACGCCGTACGCGCGCCGCTGACATTCGAGGGGCGACGGCTGTCGGTCACGGCGAGCATCGGCATCGCGCTCCGCACCAACCCCTCGATCGGCGAGTCCGAGCTGGTCCGCAACGCCGACATCGCGATGTACGCCGCCAAGCGCGCCGGCAAGGGACGCTTCGCGATCTTCGAGCCGAGCATGCACCGCGCGGTCCTCGAGAGCGCCGAGTTGGCCAACGATCTGGCGTCGGCGCTGTCGTCGGACGAGCTGCGCCTCGCGTACCAGCCGGTCTTCCACCTCGACGGCGATCAGATCGCCGGCTTCGAGGCGCTCGTGCGCTGGGAGCACCCGCGCTTGGGTCTGCTTCCGCCGTCGCGCTTCATCTCGGTGGCGGAGGAGACCGGTCTCATGGTTCCGATCGGACGCTGGGTGCTCGAGTCGGCGTGCCTGCAGGCGCGCGAGTGGGACCGCTTCTCGTCGCAGGCCCCGCGCTACATCACCGTGAACGTGGCCGCCGGCCAGCTCGCCGAGCCCGCCTTCGTCGATCACGTCCTCGAGGCCCTCCGGCGCGCGTCACTCGACCCGGACCGGCTGATCCTCGAGATCACCGAGAGCGCGATCGTCGTCGACAACGACGAGATGCTGGAACGGCTGCACCAGTTGAAGGCGGTCGGCGTGCGCCTCGCTCTCGACGACTTCGGCACCGGCTACGCGTCGCTGGCGTACCTCCGCAAGCTCCCGATCGACATACTGAAGATCGACAAGTCGTTCATCGACGGCGTCGACAAGGGCGCGGAGGAAGCGGCCCTCGGGCGCGCCATCCTGAAGATCGGCGAAAGCCTGGGCATGTCCTCGATCGCCGAGGGCGTGGAACGCGAAGCGCAAGCGTTCGAGCTCCGCCAGGCCGGATGCCGCTTCGCGCAAGGCTTCTTCTTCTCCAAGCCACTCGACGCGTCGCGCATCGAGGCGATGCTGACGTGGCAGCCGACGGCGCCCGAGCTGCGCGGAACGATCCTCGTCGTCGACAGCGACGAAGAGCTGCGGGCCCGAGTCGCGCATCGCTTGCGCCGGGCGGGCTTCGAGGTGCTCCACCGCGCCGGAGGGATGCCGGCCCTGGAAACCGCGCGGAGCCAGCCGGTCGACCTGGTGATCCTCGGGCTGCCGATGTTCGACATGCACCCGATCGAGTTCGGGCGGAACCTCAAGCAGATCGCGGCGGAGCTGCCGATCATGACGCTGTCCGGTGGATCGCGCGCGGGAGACACGACGAGAAGCGAGCTCGACGACATCGCCGTCGCGCACCTGCGGAAGTCGATGCTCGACGAGGATCTGCTTCAAAGCGTAACGACTCTTCTTCCTCAGGCCGTCTAAGGATCGGGCTTCCTCAACCGCCCCGAGCGGCCAGCCGCCTCGCGTGCGGGTTGACGAAACGGTCTCCACGAGACGGCCCCGCGTGTTAGGCTCGTGATCGAACAGACATCCGTCTGTGGTTCGCCTCGCGCGACCGACCGGTGGCCACGCCACCCGCCCCTCGCCCCGACGGATCGAGGAGCGACCAGGAGGTCGCCATGGCTTCGAAGCTATCCAGTCGTACGACGACTGCCGCAAACTCCACGGACGAAAAAGAGGTGCGTTCCACCGACCCGGTGCGGATGTATCTGTCGGAGATCGGCAAAACCCCTCTCCTGACCGGCGCGCAAGAGGTCGACCTTGGAATGCGCATCGACGGGGGGAACCTGGCCACGGACCTTCTTGCATCGATCGCCGCGACCGGCGGGGTCGATCGTCAGCGCTTCGGCCATGTCGTTGACGCAGTCCAATCGATCAGAGGCCGGCAGCTCGATCCTTCGACCGGGTTGCGGCAGGTCGGCATCGGCTGCGAGACGGTGAAGAACACCTATCGCGCGAGAAGCAAGGTGGAGGCGACGGCCTTCCTCCGACGCGTGGAGGTCGATGCGCGGATCGCCCAGATGCAGTTGATCGAAGCAAACCTCCGTCTGGTCGTTTCGATCGCGAAGCGCTACATCGGCAGGGGGATGCCGCTCCTCGATCTCGTCCAGGAAGGCAACCTCGGACTCATCCGCGCCACCGAGAAGTTCGATCACGCGAGGGGAAACAAGTTCTCCACCTACGCGACGTGGTGGATCCGTCAAGGCATCACGCGGGGGATCGCAGATCAGGCGCGGACGATCCGGATGCCGGTTCACATCGGCGAGCTCGTCGACACGCTTTGGCGCGTGCAGCGTCAGCTTGTTCAGGACCTTGGCCGCGAACCGGAGGCGGACGAGATCGGGGAACGCATGGGGGTTCCGGCCCAAACCGTTCACGACATCCGAAGGCTGTCGATGAAACCGGTTTCGCTCGAGACCCCGATCAATCCGGGCGAGGACTCACAGATCCAGGAGTTCGTCGAGGATCTGACGGTCGAGCCACCGGTCAACGCGGCGGTCGCCGCTATCTTGAAGCAGAATCTCGACACCGTGCTGCGTACGCTGACCCCACGCGAGAGACGCATCATCCAGCTGCGATTCGGTTTGATCGACGATCGGCCACAGACGCTCGATCAAGTAGGGCAGGAATTCGACTTGACCCGCGAACGGATCCGTCAGATCGAAGCGAAGGCGCTGTCCAAGCTTCGACATCCGTCGAGTGTGCACATGCTGCACGACTTCCTCGAGTGACGGGCTTGCGCCGACGACGGCCGGACTCCCGCCCGACGAGACGCCGAAAGGCCCTCAGGCGAGGGCCACCGGCGCAGTGCGGATGAGCTAAGCGGGCAGCCCCAGCGCGCTGCCGTCGTTGAGCTCGTAGAACTCGTTCTTGCTGACCGTTCGCGTTGCGCCGTCGACGATGTTCCTCACCGTGTCGACGGAATCAGACTTGAAGACGCAGACCCCCCGCCTGCCGTCCGCGCTCGGCCACGCGACCGACTGCTCGGTTCCCTTCGGCAGGTCCAGCTTTCCGGCCCAGAACTTTTCCGGGTCGGAGATGTCGTGGATCGTGAACACGTACATGGCCCCTCCCTTCGCCGGCCTCGGCCCCGTGCCGAGTGCCTCGTCGGGGCCAACTTCATCGCGAAGGCGGATCGCGTTCAACTGCAAAATCTGCAGTTGATTGGTGGGGGCCCTGGTGTCGATACTCTGGCCCATGAAGGGATACGGCCAGTTCTGCGCGATCGCTCAGGCGGCAGAGGTCCTCACCGAGCGTTGGACGCCACTCGTGCTTCGCGAGCTGGCGCTCACCGGCAGCCGCCGCTTCAACGACATCCAGCGAGGAGTCCCGCTGATGTCCTCCTCGCTGCTCAGTTAAGCGCCTCCGCGAGCTCGAGCGCGCGGGGATCATCGAGCGCCGACAGCGCCCGGACGGCAAGGGCAACGAGTACCACATGACGCCCGCCGGCGAGGAGCTCGCGCCGGTCTTCGCGCAGTTGGGCATCTGGAGTGAACGCTGGCTGAGACGTCCGATCTTCGAGGAGACACCGGACACGGGCCTGCTCATGTGGTGGGTGCGAACGACCGTCAAGACCGATGCGCTGCCCGCCAAACGCGCCGTGATCCATTTCCGCTTCCGCCGGGCCCCGGAGAAGCTCCGCAACTTCTGGCTCGTCCTCCCCGAAGCGGATCTGTGTCTGAGCGACCCCGGGTTCGGGGTCGACATCTCCGTCAACACCGATCCGAAGACACTGACGGCCGTGTGGATGGGAGACATCGACATAACCGAGGCGCGCAGCAGCGGCGCTATCGAACTCGAGGGCCGGCGGGAACTAACACGCTCTTTCCCGAAATGGTTCGGGCTGCATCCGCTGTTCTCTACCGTCGAACACCCCCCGAGCCGGCCGCGGGTCACTGCGTAACGCGGAGACGGGTTCGCCTCGGGTCGGAGGTAGCGGCTATATATCGGCCGAGCATCGCCGGGGAACGGGAGCCGCGGTGAACCTCGCGCCGAAGATGCCGGACTTCGATCTCCAGGAGTGGAGCGCGAAGCCCTACCCCGAGCGTCTCCGCATGATGTGCGCGGCGTGGGCGCTCGACGGGTTCGGAGTGCCGCCGCCGATCTATCTCTTCTACGTCCTCAAGATGGCGCTGTACATCCTCGGCTGGGCGTTCTTCGTCTCGCTCGGCCCCGGCCACGGATGGATCGGCGACATCGCGAACTGGTGGCGCGAGCCGGTCGCGTTCCAGAAGCTCGCGCTGTGGACGCTTCTTTTCGAGGTGTCGGGCCTCGGAGGCGCGAGCGGTCCGCTGACCGCGCGGTACGTCCCGCCCATCGGCGCGTCGGTCTACTGGCTGCGGCCGGGAACGATGCGACTGCCGCCCTGGCCGAAGCGCATCCCGTTCACCGCCGGCACGCGGCGTTCGGTTGTCGACGTAGCGCTCTTCGCTGCGCTGCTGGGGCTCGGGATCTGGGCGCTCACCCAACCGGCTCTCGGCCGCGGCCAACTCCTGCCAGTCGTGCTTCTGCTGCCGGTGATCGGGCTGCGCGACAAGACGATCTTCCTCGCAGCGCGGGCAGAGGTGCACTGGTCGTACCTGATCGTGTTCCTGTTCCCCGCGGACGTGATCGCCGGCTCGAAGATCGTTCAGGTCGCCGTGTGGTGGGGCGCGGCGACATCGAAGCTCAACCACCATTTCCCGGGCGTCGTCACGGTGATGGTCAGCAACAGTCCGTTCCTGAAGTCGCATGCGTTGCGCAAGAAGATGTACCGACGTTTCCCCGACGACCTGCGCCCCTCGCGGATCGCGACGTTGCTCGCGCACGGCGGAACAGCCATCGAGTACTCGTTCCCCTTGATCCTGTTGCTCAGCAACGGCGGAACAACAACGAAGATCGGGCTCGTGATGATGTTCGCGTTCCACTCGTTCATCCTCTTCAGCGTTCCCATGGGCGTGCCGCTGGAATGGAACGTCTTCACGATGTACGCAGGCTTGTTCCTGTTCGGCGCGCACGCGGACGTGAGCATCTTCTCAGTCGATAGCCCCCTGCTGCTCGCGATCATGGCGGTGGGGCTGCTGATCGGTCCCGTTCTGGGAAATCTCCGGCCGAATCTGATCTCGTTCTTACCGTCGATGCGCTACTACGCGGGCAACTGGGGCGCCAGCCAGTGGCTTTTCCGCCGGGGGATGGAGGAGCGCCTCGACGAGCGGATAAAGAAGGTGGCGGCGACGCTTCCGAAGCAGCTCGGGGCGATGTTCGACGAGGTCACGGCCTTGGCGCTCGCAGGGCGCGGCCTAGCGTTCCGCGCGATGCATCTGCACGGCCGCGCTTTCAACGAACTGATCCCTCGGGCCGTTGACGATCCCGAGAGGTACGACGCGCGCGACGGCGAGATCATCGCTGGCATCACGATCGGGTGGAACTTCGGTGACGGTCACTTGCACCACCACCAGTTGATGGAGGCCATCCGGGAGCGTTGCGCCTTCGAGCCGGGCGACCTCCGCGTGATCTACCTCGAGTCGCAACCGATCCAACGGCAGGCGCACCACTACGCCATCTGGGACGCGGCCACCGGACTCATCGAGCAAGGCTGGGTCGAGATCCGCGGACTCCTCGCGCGCCAGCCGTGGGAGGCGACGCCGCCCGCCGCGCGGCCGGACCCGGTCCCGGCAGAGACTCCGAAGAAGGCCGCCGGGTCGACCGCGTGATCGACGCGGTCGTCGTCGGGGCCGGCCCGAAC
>JBASRP010000350.1:0-3910 GCA_049273905.1 Actinomycetota bacterium | reverse complement strand
TCGAAGGATCGATCCGATACGGATAGGCGCGCTCCGGGAAAGACGCATCGTCCAGATCGAAACTCACCTCGCCCGAGCCGGGCCCCAGCCGCCACGCACCAGCCGGATAGGCGTCATCGTCGGCGCCCTTTACGTACGCTCGCGGGACCATGAACGCATCGCTGACCAGATTCCCGGCCGCATCCACAGAAAGACGAGACGCCTTCCCCAACACCTGATACGAGAACGTGTACGTCTTCGCGCCCAAAGGCCCCGCAACCGGATCGGAGACAAGCTTCAATCCCGTCGGCGTCGCGAAGTAGCGCCAGAGCAGCCCGCCCTGGCCATGGAATCGAGCCTCTTTCCCCGACACCGACGGAGCCTCCGGCAAAAGCCACCGCAAACCTTTGCCTGATCCCCGATCGATCGCGTTAATCCCGTTGCCTGTGACGCGCACGATCACCGCGCTGCGATCAACAACCCTGTCCGAGCCATCGGCCCGGAAGTTCAGATCCACGGTCTCCCAACGCCCTGGCGCCGAGAGGTAGTGCTGGTTCGCCGCAAACTCGGCCCGCGTCGACCCGTCAGGATTCCGGAAGAACTTCGCGTCGCGGCCGCGCATCGAGACGATCTCGTTCGGGGCATCCGGCGCAGGACCACTCGGGCTAGGGCTCGCAGAAGGAGACGATGAGGGCGCCGCAGCAGTGGCGGATGACGCGCCAAAAAGACCAGAGAAGAAATGGCCGACACCCGAGACCACGGAACCCAACACAGCGGGGATCGCGCTCAGACCCCGGCCCACCGCACGGAACGGAGCGGAGGCGTCAGCGGGAGCCCTCAACGCACCTTGATCCTTGCCCGGCAGCGGCTCAGCGACCAAAGCAGCGGCCAACAACAGGACGAGCAATGCGTACAGACGCGTCCGCGGCTTGAACATCGGCCCTCCCCACGCTCAGCCCAGCCGTTTCAGCGCGCGCGAAGGGACAAAGGGCCGGCGCAAGGGCTCGCCGCGAAAGATCTCGCGCGTGTCGATCGGAGCGCTACGCGTACGTACGCCCCCCCCCATCCGAATGTCAACGACCAAAATCACATGACAACACTGTCACCCGCAATGTGTGGCGATGAACGGCGATTCACCGACGTTCAATGTTGCGAGCCGGATGCTCAGCGTTTCAGCAAAGCGCCCAGCTCGAAGTGCATCCCGTCGGGGGTCTTCCAGCGGCCGCCCCAGTTGAAGCCCCACTTCTCGAAGATGGCGACGATGCGCGGGTCCATGGTGGGACGAGCCCCGTACCGATTCGTCGACACGTTGAGGTCGATCGCCAGCCCCCAGGCGTGCATCGACGGCGGGTTCGAGGGATCCCACAGGATCGTCCGCGCGACGTAGCAGCCGCCGTACTGCCGCCGGTCGATCAGCCCACCCAGGTGATTCAGCTCGATCTCACGCATGGCTCGCGCGAGCTGCGGCAGCATCAGCTTGTGGCATGTCACGGTCCCGAGGATGGCGACCTTCCGTGAGCGGATGTAGGTCCGGGCCCATCTCGGGCTGGCGGAGATGCGGCCGTCCGGGTGCACGATGTATGAGAAGGAGCCGAACAGGCGCGAGACGCCGCGCCCCATCATGAACTTCGGAGTCTTCCCTGTGAACGAAACCGACTGCCCCAAGCGTTGCGCGAGCGCGACAGCCACGCGATCGGAGTTCTCCGATCCGTTCACGCCGACCAAGAGCATGGTCGGCTTCACGAGACCGGGAAGTGCGGTGCTCGACGCAACGATGCCGTCGGCGAACGTCGTCACGTCGAGGGCGGCGACGCGCGCCGCGCGCTGGTTGTAGCCGGCGACGAGACGGATCGTGTCGCCCGGAGCTACGCCGAGGGAATCGCGCTGCAGCGACGAGAGCATGACGGCGCCGTCCGAGAGCGGCGCGGTCGCCCTCCCGATGAGGACCGGGGCCAGCGGCGCGAACTGATCGGGCACGACCGACGCGAGCGTGAGCATCACGCTCCGGCCGCCGGCCCCGACCGCCGTCACCTTCGACAGTCCGACCGAGGCCACCGCGGACACGCCGCCGACACCGCGCACGTTCGCCACGGTCTTCGACGTCACGCCGGCGGGGACGCTCACCTGGAGCACAGCGGCCGGGCCGCCGGGCCGGGTGACGGACTCGTACCTCCCACCACAGGCCGCCAGAAACAGCGTGAGGAGGAGAGCCGGGACGCGCAGGGCACGTGGGAAGGAATCGCTCATAAGGGACAGGGAAAGGTTACCGGCCGGGGCCGCCTCAGGTCACACCCGGTCCCACCAGAGGGTCACGACCTCGCGGTCCTGGGGCGGAGGGTGCTCCTCGAGGACCTTCGCGATCTCGGGATCGCGCTCCGGAGGCAGGCATAGCTCCACCCGGACGATCTTGATGAGGTCCTCGCGCGGGAGATCGGCCTGGACCATGGCCTTGCGCCACCTCTCCACGCCGACCTCGAGCCCGAGGTCACGCATCACCGCGACCGCGTCGTCCGCCGTCGGCCGAGTCGGCCGCTCGATGCCGTGCAGCGCCCGCCACAGCGGGTTCTCGGTCGCGCGCGGATGCTCGGCCGTGATCTCGACCACGAAACGGCGGCCCGCGTGATCGGCGAGCGCGGCGACGAACGGCTCGATGTCCCGCACGTTGTAGAGAACGTGATGGCTTACCACGACGTCGACGGCCGCCACGTCGGCGCGCGCGTCGGGCCACCGGCCCTGAACCTCGGCGTGCGCAACGCCGGCGACGCGAGCGCGTTCTGCGAACGCGGCGAGCATCCCCTCGCTCTCGTCGAGGCCGATCAATCGTCCCGCGCGATGCGCGAGCGGCAAGCTCGCCGCTCCGGCGCCGCACCCGATGTCGAGAACTGTCCCGCCGTCCGGCAATCCCTCCATCGCGCGCAGATAGGACGGGCTGGATAGGTCGGGCGGCCGGTCGGCGACGCGCGCGAAGTGATCGACGTGATACTCCCAGGGATCGGCCGGCGCGGCGTCGAGGATCTCTTGTGGGATGGCCCAGGACGCGAGGTTCTCGGCCCAGTCGACCGCGGCGCTCATCTCAGGCCGTTCGCGCCCCGGTGGCGAGAGCGAACTTCACGATCGCCTCCGCCAGCTCGACGGCCTTGTCCTCCTGGAGGAAATGGCCGGCGTCGTGGATCGTCACGTGCTCGACGGCGCGGGCGCCGGGGATGCGTTCACGCATCGGCCCGTCGGCTCCGCGCGTGATCGGGTCGTCGTCGCTGAACGCCGTCAGGAACGGCTTCTCCCATCGCGAGAAAGTCTCCCACGCCGCGCGGTTCGCCTCGGCCGCGGGATCGTCGGGCGAGGCAGGAACGAGGACGGGGAACTGCCGCGCACCGGCCTTGTAGGAGTCGTCGGGGAACGGAGCGTCATACGCGTCGATGACGGCTTGGTCGAGCGGTTTCGTCGTGCAGCCGCCCGAGACGATCTTGCCGATGGGGAACTCGGGCGCTTCCTGCGAATACTTCCGCCACGCCTGGAAGGCGTCGCCGAGCTTCTGATCGCCCGTCGGGAGGCCCGTGTTGGCGGCGACGACGCGCGCGAAACGGCCGGTGTTCTCGGCGACGACCCGCAGCCCGATCAGTCCGCCCCAGTCCTGCCCGACAAGCGTGGCGTCGCGCAGGTCGAGCGCCTCGACGAGCGCGCGCACCCACTCGACGTGGCGCGCGTACGTGTAGTCCGAGCGCTCGGCGGGCTTGTCGGAGCGCCCGAAGCCGATCAGGTCCGGCGCTATCGCGCGCAGCCCGGCGCCCGCGATGACCGGGATCATCGCGCGATACAGATACGACCAGGACGGCTCCCCGTGCATCAGCAGGACCGCGTCCGCGTCGCGCGGACCCTCGTCCACATAGTGCATCCGGAGCGGATGGCCGTCGATCTCGCCGACCTCGACGTA
>JBASRP010000344.1:0-22425 GCA_049273905.1 Actinomycetota bacterium | reverse complement strand
TGTCCGGCGCGGCCGGTAGGGTGTGACGCAGGACCCGATGCAGGAGAGAGACGTGGCGGATATCGATCCCGGAACGATCGACGCGCTGCTCCACGAGCACCGCACGTTCCCGCCGCCCGAGGACTTTCGCAAGAACGCGGTGGTGTCAGACACCGGACTCTACGACCGCGCGAACACCGATCTCGAGGGGTTCTGGGCGGAACAGGCGTCGAGCCTTCAGTGGTCGAAGACGTGGGACACCGTCCTCCAGTGGGATCCGCCGTCGGTGAAGTGGTTCGAGGGGGGCCGCCTCAACGTGTCGGTGAACTGTCTCGACCGGCACCTCGAGAAGAACGGCGACCGCGTCGCGTACCTCTGGGAGGGCGAGCCCGGCGACACGCGCACGATCACCTACACGGAGCTGCACGCCGACGTCTGCCGTTTCGCCAACGCGCTGCGCGCGCTCAGCGTCGCCAAGGGCGATCGCGTCGCGATCTACCTCGGGATGGTGCCGGAGCTTCCGGTCGCGATGCTGGCGTGCGCGCGTATCGGCGCCGTGCATTCGGTCGTCTTCGGCGGCTTCTCTTCCGACTCGTTGCGCGACCGGATCAACGACGCGGAGGCCAAAGTTCTGATCACGGCCGACGGCAGCTGGCGCCGCGGCCAGAAGGTGGCGCTCAAGCAGAACGCGGACGCCGCGGTCGCCGAAACGCCGTCGATCGAGCACGTCGTCGTCGTGCGGCGCACCGAACAACACGTCGAATGGACCGACGACCGCGATGTCTGGTTCCACGACGTCGTCGCGGATCAGCCGGACACGAGCGAGCCGGAGCAGATGGAAGCGGAGGACCCCCTTTACATCCTCTACACGTCGGGAACCACGGGGAAGCCGAAGGGCATCTTGCACACGACCGCCGGCTACCTGGTCGGCGTGTCGACGACGCACCGTCTGATCTTCGACTTGCACCCCGAGACCGACATCTACTGGTGCGCCGCCGACATCGGCTGGGTCACCGGCCACTCGTACATCGTGTACGGCCCGCTCGCGAACGGAACCACGTCGATCATGTACGAGGGCGCCCCCGACTTCCCGGACAAGGACCGATGGTGGACGATCGCCGAGCGATACAAGCCGACGATCCTCTACACGGCGCCGACCGCGATCCGGACCTTCATGAAGTGGGGCGTCGACTATCCCGGCAAGCACGACCTGTCGTCGTTGCGTCTGCTCGGCAGTGTCGGCGAGCCGATCAACCCGGAGGCGTGGGCGTGGTACTGGAAGGTCATCGGCGGCGAGCGCTGCCCGATCGTCGACACGTGGTGGCAGACCGAGACCGGGATGATCCTGATCACGCCGCTGCCGGGCGTCACGACGCTGAAGCCGGGGTCGGCGACGAACCCCTTCCCGGGCGTGCAAGCCGAGATCTTCGACGAAGCCGGCAACCCCGTTCCGCCCGGCGCCGGGGGTTCGCTCGTGCTGACCAAACCGTGGCCGGCGATGTTCCGAACGATCTACGGCGACCCGGACCGGTACGTGAAGACCTACTTCGAGCGGTTCGGGAAAGAGGTCTACCTGACCGGCGACGGAGCGCGGCGGGACGAGGACGGTTACTTCTGGCTGCTGGGGCGGATCGACGACGTGATGAATTGCTCGGGGCACCGTCTGTCCACATATGAGATCGAGTCGGCTCTCGTGGACCACGAAGCGGTCGCCGAAGCCGCGGTCGTGGCGCGGCCGGACCCCGACGTGGGCGACGCGCCTGTGGCCTACGTGACGCTCAAGTCCGGCGTCGAGGGGAACGAGAAGCTCATCGCCGAGCTCCGCGAGCACGTTGCGAAGAAGATCGGGAAGATCGCGCGGCCGCACGCGATCGTGCTCACCGACGATCTGCCGAAAACGCGCTCCGGGAAGATCATGCGGCGCCTGTTGCGCGACATCGCGCACGGCCGGCAGCTCGGCGACGTGACGACGCTGGCCAACGCCGAGGTCGCGGAGGAGATCCGGAAGCTGGCCGCCCAGCGGCCCTCCGAGGAGTAACGGACCCCCGATCGGGGAGACTAGAGGCTCATGTTCCTGCGGGAGAACGAGGTCGTCAGGAAGCTCGCCCCCTGGCTGTCGCCGGGCGAGACCTTCCTCGACCTGGGCACGGGCACGGGCCTCGTCGCGCGGCGTCTGGCGAAGGTGACCGGCGCGCTGGCCACCGGCTGCGACCTGCACGAGTTCAACAACCGGATCGACCTGCCGTACCTGCGCCAGGACGATCCGCTACACGTTCCGTCAGAGGACAAGTCGTTCGACACCGTGGTGATGTGCTTCGTGCTGCACCACATCCCCGAGTGGGAGGACCAGCTCGTCGTCGCGAACGAGGCGATGCGGGTGGCGCGGAAACGCGTGCTCGTGCTCGAGGACACGCCGTTCAACAAGATCGACCTTCTGTTCAACAAAGGCTGGGACTGGGTCTTGAACCAGCGGCACGGCATCCCGGTGCCGTTCACGTTCCGTTCACGCGACGCGTGGACGAACGTCTTCTCCCAGAACGGCTTCCGCGTCGGGCACACCGAGAGCTACCGGCCGAAGTGGCCGACGCTCGGCATGTACCACCACTCGCTGTTCGTGCTCGAGCGGCGCTAGGCGCGACGCGTCAGTGCAGGTGCCACTTGCGTGGCGCGATCAGCGCATCCGCTTCCGTCGGGCCTTTCGAACCGGCCGGATAGAAGTTGACCGGGCCGGGGTCGTCGAGGATCGGCTCGACGATCTCCCATGAGCGTTCCACCTCGTCCTCGCGGATGAAAAGCGTATGGTCGCCCTCCATCGCCTCGTGCAGGAGCCGCTCGTACGCTTCGGCCGGCTCCGCTGAGAAAGACTCCGCGTACGAGAAGTTCATGTGCACCGGCTTGACCTTGATGTCCGGGCCCGGCTCCTTCGCGTTGAACGCGAGCGAGATCCCCTCGTCGGGCTGGATCTGGATCGAGATGTGGTCGGCGACGCCGCGGTCGATCCCCGTCCCCTCGAAAAGGTAGCCGGGCGCCTCTCGCAACCCGACGATCACCTGGGTCGCGCGCCGGTTGAGATGCTTGCCGGTGCGAAGGAAGAACGGCACACCCGCCCAGCGCCAGTTGTCGATGTGCGCGCGGACGGCGGCGTAGGTCTCGGTGGTCGAGTCCTGCGCGACGCCGTCCTCGTCCCGGTAACCGGGGATCGTCTTTCCGTCGACCTCGCAGCTCACGTATTGGCCACGGACGAGCTCGGCCGTCTGGAACGGGTGCACGGCGCGCAGGAGCTTCACCTTCTCGTCGCGGATCGCCTCCGGCTCGAGCGAGCGCGGCGGTTCCATCGCGAGGAACGCGAGCACCTGCAGCACGTGGTTCTGAACGATGTCCCGGATCGCGCCCGACGTCTCGTAGTACTCACCACGGCCCCCGACGCCGATGTCCTCGGCGACGGTGATCTGGACGTGATCGATCGCGTCGGCGTGCCAGACCCGCTCGAACATCGAGTTCGCGAACCGGAACATCAAGATGTTCTGCACGGTTTCTTTCCCGAGGTAGTGATCGATCCGGAAAACGCGATTCTCGTCGAAGACACCGTGCACCACTCGGTTGAGCTCACGCGCGCTCTCGAGGTCGTGTCCGAACGGCTTCTCGATGACGATACGAGTGTCGCCGGGGTCGCCCTCCTCGCCGAGGCGCTCGACGATCAATGGGAACGCCGAGGGCGGCGTCGCGCAGTAGTAAAGCCGGCGGCCGCCGAGATCGAGGTCCTTGTCGAGGTGCGTGAGCTCTTCGACGAGATGCGAGAAGCAATGGCGCTCGTGGAACTCACCGGAGACGTAGTGGAGGCTGGGCGCGAACCTTTGCCACTGCTCGTCGGTCGGGTGGTTGCGCGAGAACTCGAAGACACCGGAGCGCGCGTGCTCCATGAACTCGTCCTCGCTCCAGTCCGAGCGGGCGTAGCCGACGATCGCGAACTTGTCCGGCAGCAGCTTGTCGATGAACAGGTTGAAGAGTGCGGGAAGGATCTTGCGCTTGGTGAGGTCGCCCGACGCGCCGAAGATGACGATCGCTTGCGGCGGAGGCGATGCCAGGCTCATGACTTGACCGCGTGCCCGCCGAACTCGCGGCGCAGGGCCGCGAGCATCCGGTTGGCGAACGAGTCCTCCTGCCGCGAGGCGAAGCGCGCGAACAAGCTCAGCGCGATGACCGGGACGGGGACGTCCTCTTCCATCGCCTCGAGGACCGTCCAGCGCCCTTCGCCGGAATCCTGCACGTAGCCCTTCAGGTCGCTCAGCCCGGGGTCCTTCTCGAGCGCGCCGGCGCCGAGATCGAGAAGCCACGAACGGACGACCGAGCCGTGCCGCCACACCTCGGCGATCTGATGAAGGTCGAGCTCCGGGAAGACCTTCGACCCTTTGAGGATCTCGAACCCTTCGGCGTAAGCCTGCATCAGGCCGTACTCGATCCCGTTGTGCACCATCTTCGTGAAGTGCCCGGCGCCGGACGGACCGACGTGCGCCCAGCCGTCGGCCGGCGCAAGTGCTTCGAAGACCGGCTGCAAGCGCCCGATCGCCTCGTGCGTCCCGCCGGCCATCAAGCAGAAGCCTTCCTTCAATCCCCAGACCCCGCCCGAGACGCCGGCGTCGACGAAGACGATGCCGACCTCGACGAGCTCGTCGGCTCGCCGGATCGAATCGCGGAAGTTGGAATTGCCGCCGTCGACGATCAGATCGCCGTCGGAGAGGAGCGTGGACAGCTCCGCGATCGCTTGCTCCGTCGGATCGCCCGCCGGGATCATCAGCCAGACGTGCCGCGGGGCGTCGAGCGCCGCCACGAGATCCTTGAGCGACGCGACCTCCGAGACCTTCGGGTCGTGGTCGTAGCCGACGACCTCGTGCCCCGCGCCGCGGAGGCGCGCCGTCATCCCGGCGCCCATCCGGCCCAACCCGACCATGCCTATCTTCATCGCTCACCTCGTTCGTGGCCTCGCGACTACGATATTGCACTCGTGGAGCGCTTCGACGTCTTCGTCATCGGCGGCGGGGGGACCGGGTCCGAGGTCGCCTTCTCGCTCGGGGGGCGCTCCGATCTGCGCATCGGCCTGGCCGAGCGGGACAAACTCGGCGGCGAATGCAATCACTACGGGTGCGTGCCGACCAAGGTCATGCTGAAGAGCGCGAAGGTTGCGGCGTCCGCGCGCGACGCCTCGCGCTTCGGCGTGAAGACCGGCGACGTGTCCGTCGACTTCGGCGCCGTGATGCAGCGCGCGCGCTCGATCATCGACGGCTTCTCCGGCGGCGGCGCGAAACCGTTCGAGGAGCAAGGGATCGAGGTCATCTTCGACGAGGTGCGGCTCGTCGGACCGCACCGGCTCGAGACGTCGGCCGGCGAGCACATCGAGGCCGAGAACATCGTGATCGCGACCGGCACGGAGCCCACGGCGCCGCCGATAGACGGCCTCGAGGGCGCGCCCTACTGGACCAACAAGGAAGCGATCTGGGGCGCCAAGACATTGCCGTCGTCGTTGATCGTCCTCGGGTCGGGACCGATCGGCATCGAGTTCGCGCAGGTGTACGCGCGCTTCGGAACCACGGTGACCGTCGTCGAGGTGTTCGATCGGATCCTCTACGTCGAGGACCCCGACTCCTCGGCGGCGATGGCGCCTGTTCTGGAAGCCGACGGGATGACGCTCCTTACCGGGGCGAAGTCGACGAAGGCGGAGCATGGGCCCGACGGCTGGCGGCTGACCATCGAAGGGCGCGACGGGCCCGTTACGGCGGAGCAGCTCCTCATCGCGACCGGACGCAAGCCGTGTTTCGACGAGCACGACCTGAAAGCGGCGGGCGTCGAGATGAAAGACGGGAAGCCGGTCCTCGACGAGACGTTGCGCACGACCGGCGAGAAGATCTGGGCCGCCGGCGACGCGACCGGGGACCTCCTCTTCACGCACGTCGGCGGGTACGAGGCCGAGATCGTCGTCGACGACATCCTAGGCGCACGGAGGCCGCGTGACTATCGCATCGTGCCGAAGGTGACGTACTCCGAGCCCGAAGTTGCGAGCGTCGGTCACACGGAAGAAGCCGCCCGCAAGGAAGGCCACGAAGTCGTCACGTCGATCCTCAACATCGCCGACAACGAGCGCGCGGTGATCGAGGGGACGACACACGGCATCGTGAAGCTCGTCGCGGACAAGAAGACCGGTGAGCTGCTCGGTGGGCACATCGTCGCCGAGTGTGCGGGCGACATGATCCACGAGGTCGTGGCCGCGATGGCGGCGCGCGCGCCGATCAAAGCGATCGGCGAGGCGATCCACTCCTATCCGACGCTGTCGGAATCGGTGAAGGGCGCGTTCCTGGGGCTCGCCGAGCAGCTGGGCTAGGTCTCGCTCGACGGTTGCACCGCCAGCTGGTCGAACACGTAGTAGATCGCGATCGCGCCGTGGACCGCGAGCGTCGCGATGGCGTTCACGAACGCGAGTCCAACCGTTCCTGCATAGACGAACAGCCCGATGGCGAATCGCCCTTGCGCGGCGCGCGCGGCCCGGTGGTCGATGTGCGCGTGCAGGAGCCGCTGGTCGTGCACGATCCAGCGCCAGAGCGCCTGGAAGCCGATCGCGCAGCCGAGCATGTTCCCGCTATAGACCGCGGCGGCCACGTTCGAGCCTTCGCTCCGAAGGTGTTCGGCGAGGAGGGCCGTCGGGAACGGCAACACCGCAACGAAGAACAGCAGCAGAAGGTTGAAGAACAGCAGCGGCCGGTCGACCCGCGCGACGTTGTGCATGAGGCCGTGATGGTTGACCCACATGATGCCGATGATCGCGAAGGAGACGACGTACGCGAAGTACGAGGGCCACTCCCCGCGGAGGAATCTCGCGAGATCCTCGGTCTCGTGCGCCGCAGGAACGGCGAGCTCGAGAACGAGCAGCGTGATCGCGATCGCGAAGACGCCGTCGCTGAACGCCTCGAGCCGGCCCTTCTCCATATCGTCTAGCGCTTGGCCGACTTCTCCGCGTTGATCCTCGCCTGTTCCTGCAAGAACTTGGCGCCGCCGACACGTTTCATCATCTTCGCCGCGAATTCCGGCATCGCAGCGAAGGTGACGTCGGCGATCTTGCCGAGGCCTTTCGTCACGACGATCTCGCCCTTGTTCTCGGTCACGGCCTTGAGCACAGCGTCGGCGACCTGTTCCATCGTGACCGACCCGGCGGACTTGAGCGCCGGACGTCCCCACTTCTCGAACATGCCGCCCTCGACGAAACCGGGACACACGACGGAGACCTCGACGCCGTGTTCCTCGAGCTCCATCCGCAGCGAACGCGACATGCCGACGAGGCCGTGCTTGGTCGATGAGTACACGGCGTTGTGCGGAACGGGCGTCACGCCGGCGAGCGACGAGATGTTGCAGATGTGACCGGTCCGGCGCTCGATCATCGACGGAAGCACGAGCCGCGTCAGCCATAAGGGCCCGATGAGGTTGACTTGAACGATCTGCTCGATGCGGTCCGGGGACGTGCTTTCGAAATCGAAGACGTCCTCGATCCCGGCGTTGTTCACGAGAACGTCGACTGGACCGAGTCCGCTCTCGACCTCCTTCAGCATCGCGCGCAGCGACTCCAGATCGGAGACGTCCGCGGGAACCGCGATCGCTTTCGCGCCGCGCTCCCCCATCTCAGCGCGCACCTTCTCGAGGTCGCTCCCCGAGCGGGCGGCCAGAGCGAGGCGAGACCCTTCCCGGGCGAACCTCCGGGCCATCTCGACGCCCAACCCGCGTGAAGCGCCCGTAATCAGCACCACTCTGTCCGTGAGCGGTCGCATGCGTCCTCCGATCGTCGACTGCGCAGAGTGTCCCACCTGCGCTGACGGGCGCACAAACCTCGCTTGGCATGCTGGCACCACCGAGGCACGAGGGGTGAGCCGACTCCGTAGAACCGGCCGGACGGGTCAGAATGTGACCGCGGAGTCGAACAACGGAGGGCATGCGGGGTATGAAGGCGGTTCGGCTGTGGCTGCGCGCCGAGCTTCGCGCAGGATGGCGCGGACTCCTTAGCCTCGCGTTGATTCTGGGGATCGCCGGCGGCGCGGTCATCGCCGCCGCCGCCGGCGCGCGGCGAACCGACAGCGCGTACGACCGATTCCTCGTCGCGCACAACGCGGCAGATGTGATCCTCTTCGACGACGGGTTCCTCGATCTGGACGTCGATCTCGACGCAGTGAGTTCCTTGCCGCAAGTGGCCGATGTCGCACGGAGCTCCCTGCTCTACTACCTCCTCACGAACGCGGGCGGCGTCGCAGCCGTGGACGAGCGTCTTGGCAGAGCCGTTAACAGATTCAAGGTGCTCGAAGGCCGCCTGTACGATCCGCGCGCCGTCGATGAGGTCGTCGTGGGATTCGGACTCGCCCGGAGAGAGCGGCTCTGCGTCGGATGCACATTCAACCTCATCGACGCCAAGGACCTCGAGGGCCTTCCGGTCGACGTCAGAAAGCAGTACGCGGCGCAGAACGTCACGCTGAAGGTCGTCGGGATCGTCGCCGGACCTTTCGAGTTCCCACCGCAATACGCGGGATCAACCGCATCGATCCACCTGACGCCGGCCTTCTTCCGCCGGCTCGGGAACTTCCAGGCCGACGGCGCCGACACCGACGAGCGCCGCATGCTGTTCATCCGGCTCCGTCGCGGGGCAGCCGACGTGCCGGCCTTCCTCAACGCCACGCGACGCATCGCCCCGGAGCAGTTCGACGCGTTCCGGACCGCCGCCGACTTGAGCGCGCTAACGAAACGCTCGTTCCACTTCCAGGCGCTTGGGTTATGGCTTCTCGCCGCCTTCGCCGGGCTCGCGACGCTTCTGATCTTCGGGCAAGCGATCGCGCGTCAAACGTTTCTCGCGTCGACGGATCACCCGACGCTGAGCGCGCTCGGCTTACGACCCCGGCATCTGTTCGCGATCGGCACGGTTCGCGCCCTCGTCGTCGGACTCGCCGGCGGCCTCGTTGCCGCCGCGGTCGCCCTAGGGCTTTCGCCTCTGACGCCGTTCGGTGATGCTCGCATCGCCGAACCGGATCCGGGGATCGCGGTGGATGCGACGGCGATCGGGCTCGGCGTACTGGGCGTCGTGACGCTCATGGTCGCCGCCGCGGCCTTGCCGTCGTGGCGAGCCGCTCGTGCGGCAAAGGGCGCGGCGTCGGTCCAAGCTCCCGCGCAGAGCCGTCCGTCCACCATCGCCACCGCGGTCGCACGCACGGGACTGCGAGCGCCGATCGTCGCCGGCGCTCGTTTGGCGCTCGAAGGAGGCAGAGGACGGACGGCCGTACCCGTGCGGTCCACGATCGCCGGCCTCGTCCTCGGCCTCGCGGTGCTCGCCGCCGCGCTGACGTTCGGCGCGAGCCTGAACCATCTCCTTCGTACCCCAGAGCTGTACGGGATCCGCTGGGACATGTTGCTCACCTCCTACGGAGGGGGACCCGATCTTCGCGGCCTGACCCGCGAACTCGGTGCGATCCCGGGCATCTCCGCGCTTGCGATCGGAACGCAGGATTCCGTCGACGTCGGCGGCGAATCCGTCGCTTTCTACGCCACGGTCGCGTTGCGCGGCGATCCCACGCCGCCGATCGTTCAGGGTCGATCGCCGAGGTCTGCGACAGAGACCGCTCTCGGTAGGGCCACTCTGCGGAGGATGCGGCTTCGGATCGGTGATCGCGTCGCGGTGAAGCCGCCTTTCGAAGGGACGCGCCCGGTGACGTACACGATCGTCGGGCGCGCGGTGATCCCTCCGAGCGGCCTATCGGAAGCGGCAGCGGGCGAGGGCGTCATCCTGAGTGAGGACGGCTACGAACGCGTGATCCGTGAAGGGGGTGTTCCCGCGTCCATCCCGATCGATTTCGGGGGCGTCTGGGTGCGCTTCGCTCCGGGGGCCGATCGGGACGCCGTCATAGGAGCCATCGCGCCGCTGCTCGGCGAGAACGCCGACCCGTCGAACGTCCTCGTCGCTCCCGAAACACCGGCCGACGTCGTCAGCTTCGGCGGCGTGCGTAACTTACCGCTGCTCCTCGGCGTCATCATCGGCTTCGTCGCGGCGGGCACGCTTGCCCACGCGATCGCCATCTCCGCACGCCGGCGGCGGGCGGACTTAGCGATCCTCAAGACGCTCGGCTTCCTGCGGCGGCAGTTACGCGAAACCGTTGCATGGCAGGCGACGATACTCATCGGTGCAGCTGCGCTTGTCGGGATCCCGGCCGGTGTGATCCTCGGGCGCTGGACATGGAGGATCTTCGCCGATCAACTTGGGATGGTTCCGGCGTCGCGCGTCGCCGCCGTCCAGATCGTTTTGCTCGTTCCCGCGTCGCTCCTCCTCGCCAATCTGATCGCCGCGATCCCCGGCCGCGCCGCCGCTCGCGTCCGCCCCGCCGTCATCCTTCGCACCGAGTAAAGGCTCCGTGGTTCAATGGCGCCGCGATGCCGGACCCCGCGTCCATCGAAGCGTTGCGCGCCGCCGTCGAGACGGTCGTGCCGCCGACCGACGGGATGCCCGGCGCGCTCGATCTGCGCGCCGACGAGCACATCGCGACGTTGCTCGAGCAGAACCTGCCCGGCTCGATCGACATGCTCGCCGCGTTGTTGAACGCCTACGCGAACGACGTTCGCGCCGGCGCGTCGTTCGTGGATCTGTCGAGCGACGAGCGCGGCAAGGTCTTCCGCGCGATGTCCACCGACGAGAGTCAGGACATCCGCGACGTCGTCGATGCGCTCCTCGTCTTCTCGTACGGCGGCACCTACTCGGAGTGGAGCGGCTACGACCGCGCGACCGGCAACCTGAAAGCGCCACCCACGTGGGCGGCCGCCGGCTTCCACGGACCCGTTCATGGGCACCCCGACTACCGGGTGGACGTGTGAGCCGCGACGTCATCATCGTCGGCGCCGGCGGCGGCGGTCCGGTCGTGGCGAAAGAGCTCGCCGAGCGCGGCATCGACGTGTTGATGCTCGAAGCCGGACCGTGGTTCGACCCCGACAAGGACTTCTCGCGGCTCGAGGACGACATGAGCTCGATCGTCGACGGGCGCCTGCGCTGGGGCCCGGCCGACCGCACGAAACCGCCGTGGGTCCGGCGGCGCGACGGCGCCGGACTCATCCTGCAGTCCGCCGGTGTCGGAGGCACGACGCTCCACTACAACGCGATCTCGCCGCGCGCGTACCCCAGCGCGGTGAACGGCACCTGGCCGCTCACGTACGACGAGCTGGTCCCCCACTACGAGAACGTCGAAGCGTTCCTTCCTGTGTCGCTGGTGGACGACCTTGCGACGAAGGACGCCCTCTTCGCGGCGGGGTGCGAGCGCAGCGGCCTGAAGCGCAGCGAGACGCGCGAGGTCTCCGAGGCTATGTGGCGGCCGTGCCACAACGCGATCCTGCCGATCGCGAAGATGAGGGCGGGGATAGCGCTCCGTTACCCGGACGTTGAGGGCTGCACGATGTGCGGCCACTGCCTCCAGGGCTGTCCGCACCCGGTCGCCGCGCCGCTCGAGAAGAAGGCGAAGCGCGCGACGAACGTCTCGTACGTGCCGGCGGCCGTCGCGACGGGCAAGTGCGAGATTGTGCCCAACGCGTTCGCGACGGCGATCCTCTACGACCAGACGGCCAACGGGCGCGGCGCCCGAGCGCGCGGCGTGCGCTGGCGCGACGCGGCAACCGGCGAGGAACGGGAAGAGGACGCGAGCGTCGTGGTCCTCGCCGGTGGCTCGATCGAGTCCCCGCGGCTGTGGCTGAACTCGGGGCTGCCGAACGGGCACGACGTCGTCGGCCGCTACCTGTCGACGCACTTCCAGGACTTCGTCACCGGTTTCTTCGATCGCGAGGTCAACCCGAACGTCGGCCAGGTGACGATGGCGCGCGCCGACTTCCCGGGCATCGGCACGCTCTGGAGCCAAGGCTTCGGGCCGCAGTCCTTCTCGCTCGTGATCGGCGGCGGCACCGGCTTCTGGGACGAGCCCACGAACGAGCCGTGGGACATCCAGGGCCGCGCGTGGGGCCCTGAGGGCGTCCGGAAGATCAACGAGTACCACCGCTCGCTGACGCTCGCGATATCGACCGACGACGAAGAGATCCCGTCCAACCGCGTGGCGCTCGACGACGACTGGCCGGCCGACGAGAACGGCAAGGTCCCGCGCGTCGTCTATCACCCGACGCAGACGTCGGTGGAGCGCCAGAAGTGGCTCGCGCGGAAGGGAACGGAGATCCTGCGCGCGGCCGGCGCGCGCGAGGTTCATCACACGAACATCCAGCCGGCGTTCTTCACGCACATCATGGGCACGCTGCGCATGGGCAACGACCCGGCGACCAGCGTCGTCGATGCCGGCGGCGAGGCGCACGAGGTCGAGCGGCTCTTCGTGGGCGACTGCTCGATCCTGCCGAACGGGATCGGCGGGCCGAACCCCACGCTGACGGCGCAAGCACTCGCCGCGCGGACGGCGGAACAGATCGCGTCGCGGTACTTCGCTTAGGGGTTGTACGGGCGCTCGATCGTCTCGCCCGAACGTTTGATGTGCTCGAGGAAGTGCTCGACGCCGACGCGCAGGTACAGCGAACGCGCCTCGACGTGGAGCTCGCCGTCGATCCGGCCGGTCAGCGTCGAATAGATCTTGCGTCCGTCGATCTTGTCGACCGACGTCTCCATCTCCAGGAGCGCACCCACCGGCACGGGCTTGCGGTAATCGACCTCGAGGTGGGCGGTGACGGCCGGCGCAGCGAGCAGGTAGATCAGGAAGCCCATCACCTCATCGGCGGCCGCGGCGATCACGCCGCCGTGCGCGAGACCCGGCGCACCCTGATGGTGTTCGGTGACCTTGAACGAGCCGAAGACCTTGTCGCCGCGGGCGACGACCTTCATGTGCAAGCCGGTCGGGTGCTCCTCGCCGCAGCCGAAGCAACGCGCGTAGTGCGACGGGAGCTCGCGGACCTGTTCCTGTTCCTCGGTCGCCATCGTGGCGCGTAGCGTATCCGACCCGCCGTTCGGTAAAGGCGCAGCCCAGAGGCCTGGTCACTGTGGCCCCTCAGGAGCGCGGATGTTACGCTCCGGGCCCCACGGGGTCACAGAGGAGTCGGGCGACCGGGTGATGCTCGCGCTCTCGAATGTCGAAGTCGTGTACAGCGACGTCATCGTCGCGCTTCGGGGCGTTTCGCTCGAAGTTCCCGACGGGAGCATCGTTGCGCTCCTGGGCGCCAACGGCGCCGGCAAGACCACCGTCCTCCGCGCCATCTCCGGCCTGCTCGACGTTCATCGTGGCGAGATCCACAAAGGGTCGATAACCCTCGACGGTCAGAGGATCAACGATCTCGAGGCGCCGGCGATCGTGCGCCGCGGCGTCGCACAGGTGCTCGAGGGCCGGCGGATCTTCGTCGAGCTGACGGTCGACGAGAACCTGAAGGCCGGAGCGTTCCTGCGGCGCGACGGCGCCGAGCTGAAGACCTCGTACGAGCGCGTGATGGACCTCTTCCCTGTGCTGCGCCAGCGCCACACGCAGGTGGCCGGCTACCTCTCCGGCGGCGAGCAGCAGATGCTCGCGATCGGCCGGGCGCTGATGGCGAACCCGAAGCTGCTGCTCCTCGACGAGCCGTCGCTCGGCCTGGCACCGATGGTCGTGCGGCAGATCCGCGACATCATCGTCGACATCAACGCGCAAGGAACCGCGGTGCTGCTGGTCGAGCAGAACGCGGCGATGGCGTTGCAGATCGCGTCGCACGGCTACGTCCTCGAGACCGGTCGCATCGTCCTCGACAAGCCGTCGGAGGTCCTAGCGGCGGACGAGGACGTCAGCGAGTTCTATCTGGGGCTGTCCGAAGGCCAGCGCCGTTCCTACCGAGACGTGAAGCACTACCGCCGGCGCAAGCGCTGGCTGAGCTGAGCTATGGCGGACGAGGGCGCGTCCATCCTGAGCTTCACGAAGGTGAGCCTGGCGTTCGCCGGTCTGCACGCGCTAGACAACGTCTCGTTCGACGTGAGACCCGGCGAGCTGTACGCGATCATCGGACCGAACGGTGCCGGCAAGACATCGATCTTCAACTGCATCAGCCGCGTCTACCGCCCGCAGAACGGGTCGATCGCCTTCGACGGCCGCGACCTGATGACGATGAAACGCCACGAGGTCGCAGCGGCTGGGATCGCGCGCACGTTCCAGAACGTCGAGCTGTTCCAGCAACTCACCGTCGTCGACAACCTGATGCTCGGCCGGCATCACCTGATGCGCACCGGCATCGTCCGCGGTGGGATATGGATCGGCCCGGCCAAGAGGGAAGAGACGGAGCACCGCGCGCGCGTCGAGCAGATCATCGACTTCCTCGAGATCGAGGCGATCCGCCAGATGCCCGTCGCAACGCTGCCGTACGGGTTGCAGAAGCGCGTCGAGCTCGGCCGCGCGCTCGCGATGGAGCCGAAGCTGCTGCTGCTCGACGAGCCGGTCGCGGGGATGAACCTCGAGGAGACCGAGGATCTGGCGCGCTTCATCCTCGACATCAAGGAGGAGCTCGGAATCGCGCAGATCATGGTCGACCACGACATGGGCGTCGTGATGGACATCGCCGACCGCGTCCTGGTGCTCGACTTCGGCCGCGTGATCTCGCAAGGCGTGCCGGCCGTGGTGCAACGCGACCCGGCCGTGATCGAAGCGTACCTGGGCGTCGAGGAGCTGCCCGGCGCGGCGTCCTCGGGGAAGCGGAGGTAACCATGGCGGTCGGACTTCGCGAACGTCCCGGCGCCGAGGCGGAAGCCGCGCGCGACACCCTCCCCGGCATCTTCCTCGCCCGCTGCCGCGCGTCCGCGAACAGCGTCGCGCTGCGGGAGAAGCGCTTCGGCGTCTGGCGCGAGCACACCTGGGCCGGCTACGAGCGTCGCGTCCGCCTGGCCGGGCTCGGCCTGATCTCGCTGGGTCTGAAGACGGGCGACCGCGTCGCGATCCACTCCGAGGACCGTCCCGAGTGGGTCTTCACCGAACTCGGCACGATCTGCGTGGGCGGAACGTCAGTCGGCATCTACCCGACCAACCCGGCGGCGGAGGTCGGCTACATCCTCTCGCACTCCGACGCGCGTTTCGTGATCGCCGAGGACCAGGAGCAAGTCGACAAAGCGCTGGCCGTCGCCGACTCGTGCCCCGCGCTCGAACGGATCATCGTGATCGACCCGCGCGGCCTGCGCGGCTATGCCGACGCGCGCCTGATGACGTACGAGCACCTCGAAGAGCTCGGGAAGCAGCTCGAGGCGTCGGACCCGGCGCTGTTCCCGCGGCTCGCCGCCGAACGCACGGCGGACGAGATCGGGATGATCGTCTACACATCGGGCACGACCGGTCCGCCCAAGGGCGCGATGCTCTCGGAACGCAACCTCGCGGCGGCCGTCGACATCACGCGCCGCATCTGGAACGCGACGCCGCAGGACCGGGTCTTGAGTTATCTCCCGCTCTGCCACGTCGGCGAGAAGATCTTCACGGTCTACGTGCCGCTGTCCTCGGGCGCGTCCGCGAACTTCGCCGAGAGCATCGACACGGTGGTCGCCAACCTGGCTGAGATCGAGCCGACCATATTCCTCGGCGTGCCGCGCATCTGGGAGAAGATGGCCGCCGGAATCATCATCCGGATGCAGGACGCCAGCCCCATCAAGCGGTGGATGTTCCGGCGGTGGGAGAAGCGCGGCCGGAAGCTCGCGGAGAAGTGGACCGCGTCGGGCGGACGCTACCCGTTCCCGTCGAACATCGTGTACCTGATCGGCTGGCTGCTCGTGTACCGCTCGCTCCAGCGAAAGCTCGGCATGTCGAAGTGCCACTCCCCCGTCAGCGGCGCCGCGCCGATCGCGCCCGACATCCTGCGCTTCTTCCACGGCATCGGGATCCACATCCGCGAAGGCTGGGCGCAGACCGAGTCGGCCGGCATCGGAACGATCACACCGGCGAACGACGTGCGGATCGGAACGATCGGCACCGCGGTTCCCGAGGTCGAGATCCGGATCGCGGAGGATCAAGAGATCCTGATGCGCGGGCCGACCGTCTTCGCCGGCTACTTCAAGGACCCCGAGGCGACGCGTCACACCGTCGATCCCGACGGGTGGCTGCACACGGGCGACGTCGGCTTCATCGACGAGCACGCGCACGTCCACATCACCGACCGCAAGAAGGACATCGTCATCACCGCCGGCGGCAAGAACGTCGCGCCGAGCGAGATCGAGAACAGGCTCAAGACCTCCCCGTACATCCGCGAGGCCGTCGTCGTCGGCGACGGCCGCAAGTTCTTGGCGGCGCTGATTGGGATCGAGTCCGACGCCGTTTCCGACTGGGCGACACGCCGCAGCATCTCGTTCACGACGTACCGCGACTTGACGACCAAGCCCGACGTCGTCGCGCTCATCGAGGGCGAGGTGAAGCGCGTCAACGACGACCTCGCGAGCGTCGAGCAGATAAAGACGTTCCGGCTGATCCCGAAGGAGCTCGACCACGAAGACGGCGAGCTGACCGCCACGCAGAAGGTGAAGCGCAGCGTGCTCGTCGACCGCTTCAAGGACCTGGTGGACGCGATGTATAAGGGCGTGAAGTGAGCGACTTCATGCAGCTGTTCATCCAGGGCCTGGCCCTGGGAGCGATCTACGCGCTCGTCGCGCTCGGCTTCGTCGTCATCTTCAAGGCCACCGACGTCATCAATTTCGCGCACGGCGAGCTGATGCTGCTCGGCGCCTACCTGGTCTACGCGTTCCACAACGAGGCCGGGCTCAACTTCTACATCGCGGTCCCGCTGGCGATGGCGGCCATGGCCGTGCTCGGGTTCCTGATCGAGCGCGTGATCCTGCGGCGCATGATCGGGGAGCCGGTGTTCGCGATCGTCATGATCACCATCGGACTCGCGATCGTCGTCCGCGAGGCCGTCACCGCGACGTGGGGGTTCGGTGAGAAGAGCCTCGGCGACCCGTGGGGCACACGGACCTTCGATATCAGCAGCATCCGCATCACACTCGTCTCCGTCGTCACCATCTTGACGGCCGCAGCGGTTCTGGCGCTGTTCTTCGCCTTCTTCCGTTACTCGCGTTACGGCGTCGCGATGCGCGCAGCCGCGTTCGATCAGGAAGCGGCGCTCGCCGTCGGCATCCCCGTCCGCCGTGTTCATGCTTTGGCGTGGATGATCGCCGCGGGGGTCGCCGCGATCGCCGGCGTGTTCATCTCGTCCTTCCCGTCCAGCCTGAATCCGAGCCTCGGCTTCACCGCGTTACGCGCGTTCCCGGCGGCGATCCTCGGCGGGCTCGACTCGCCCGGCGGCGCCGTGCTCGGCGGCTTCATCATCGGAGAGGTCGAGCTGATGATGCAGGGGTACCAGGGCGACGTCGCGCCGTGGCTCGGAGACAACTTCCACGTCGTTGCGGCGTACGCGATCATGATCCTCGTCCTTATGGTCCGGCCCTACGGGCTGTTCGGGACGCCGCAGGTGGAGCGCGTATGAGCGACGCCACCACCGGGACGCAGGCCGTCGCCGTCCAAAACGCGCGCGGAACCGCCGACGCCTACATGACCAAGGCGCGCTCGCCGAGCCCGTTCTCCGGCTTGCCGGGGATGACACAGCCGAGCGGTCTGAAGACGAGTTACGGGAAGCAACTCAGCATCTACCAGTCCTGGTTCGGTCGCGTTTGGCTCGCCGTCTTGATCGTCGTCGTCGCCCTGGCGCCGCTCGTACTGACGGATTTCTGGCTCTCGATCCTCAACTTCGCGGCCATCTACGCGATCGCCGCCATCGGACTGAATCTATTGACCGGCTTCACCGGCCAGGTCTCGCTCGGTCACGCTTTCTTCGTCGGTCTCGGCGCGTACACAGCCGGCTATCTCGGTGGCGACCACGGATTGCCGTTCATCGTTTGGCTTCCGGCTGCGGGGATCTTCGGAGCTTTGGTCGGCCTCATCATCGGACCGTTCGCGCTGCGCTTGAAGGGTCTCTATCTCGCGATCGTCACTATCGGGTTGGTCTTCGTCGGTGAGCACCTGTTCCTCAACCTGCGCGCGATCACCGGCGGACCGCAGGGCCGCTCGATCCCGTCGCCGCAGATCGGGGGACTGGATTTCAGCCACCTCGGCGGCTTGAGCCGCCAGCAATCCTTCTACCTGCTGTCCGTCCCCCTGCTTGCTCTCGCCGCGTTGTTCGCCAAGAACGTCGTCCGGTCGCGGCCGGGGAGGGCGTTCCAAGCGATCCGCGACCGCGAGATCGCGGCCGGCGTCATCGGCGTCAACCTCGCCCGCTACAAGGTCGGAGCGTTCGCGCTGTCGTCTTTCTATGCGGCCGCCGCAGGAGCTCTGTACGGCTCCTACCTGCGCTACACCAACCCGGAGAGCTTCAACCTGGTCTTCTCCATCCAGTTCGTCGCGATGATCATCGTCGGCGGTATCGGCACGATATTCGGTTCGATCCTCGGCGCCCTGTTCCTCACGCTTCTCCCCGCGCTCGTCGAGGAGTTCAGCGGCTCGATCCCGTTCATCTCGCACTCGACCAGCGGGAGCGGGGGCGGCCTCTCCGTTTTCTCGTTCAATCAGATCATCTTCGGCGTGCTGATCATCGTATTCCTGGTTGGAGAGCCGTTGGGGCTCGCGGGCTTGTGGCGACGGATCAAGGTGTATTTCCGGTCATGGCCTTTCTCGTACTGATCGGTTCGCAGGGGAGGGGACGGTCGCCACCGGCGGCGTCCGTCTGGGTCGATCGACGGAAGGAGTGGGAATGAGAAAGACGAGTACGAAGGCGGTCGCGTTCGCGGCCGCGGTTCTGATGCTCGGCGCCGTTGCGTGCCGCAGCGGCGTCACAACCGGCGTCGGCGTCGACGCCGAGAAACGCACCATCAAGCTCGGAGAGCTGACGCCTCTGACCGGGGCGGCGGCGGTTATCGGCCTCCCGTTGACGGAAGGGCACAAGGTGTACTTCCGCTACGTCAACGAGGTTCTCGGTGGGGTGGGCAAGGATCTCGACAAGGACAAGAGATACAAGGTCGAGCTGGAGATCCGTGACGACAAGTACCCGGACCCGGCCGTCCATGTGCAGCAGTACAACGCCATCAAGGACGAGGTGCTGATGATCGCTCAGTCCCTCGGCACGCCGACGACGAAGGCGATCCTGCCGCAGATCAACGAGGACAAGATCCTCACGGGTGCGGCGACGCTGGCAGCGGATTGGCTGAAGGAGAAGTACGTCATCCCGGCGGGAGCGCCGTATGAGGCCCAGTTCATCAACGCGGTCCAGTACCTGAAGGAACAGGGCAAGACGCCGAAGCTGGGCATCATCTATCAGGGCGACGATTACGGTGAGGAAGGACTGAAGGGCCTCGAGTTCGCCGCGAAGGAATTCGGGTTCACGATCCTCGCCAAGAAGTCGTTCAAGCCGGCCGACGCCGCGGGCGAGGCTTCGCTGTTCCTCCCCGCCGTGAAGGCGATGAAGGACGCCGGCGTCGACACCGTCTTCCTGACGTCTACGCCGTCGGTTACCGGTAAGGCGCTGGGCGTCGCGGCGACGCTGCAATACAACCCGCAGTGGATCGGTCAATCGCCGACTTGGGTCGGAGCGCTCGCGAAGTCGCCGGTCGCCCCGTACCTCCAAGCCCATCTATGGGTCGTCACCGATGCATCGTGCGAGTGGGGCGAAGTGGGTTCCGGATGCGATGGCATGAAGGAGCTCATCGACAACGTGAAGAAGTTCGCTCCGAACCAGGTGCCCGACTACTACTTCATCTTCGGGTACACGCAGGCGCGCATCGTGCATCAGATCCTGGAGAAGGCCGTCGCGGACGGCGACCTCACGCGCGAGGGCGTCGTCAAGGCCTTCGAGAGCCTGAACGAGGTCGACATGGGAGGTCTGCTGAACCCGATCTCCTACGGCACGAAGTGCGAGGACAAGATCCCTGTGACCGCGTCCTCGATCTTCTCCGTCGACCCGACGGCTCCGACGGGTCTGAAGCGGATCGTGAAGTCGATCGATAGCCCGGCGGTCAAGGAATACCCGTTCTGTAGCTGATCGCCGCGCGTTTTGGGAGGGGCGGGGTGACCCGCCCCTCTCACTTTCGCTTCGGCTGTCGCCGCAGTTCGGGCGCGTGCGGGTCGATGAACCCCAGCGAGCGATACAACGGCTCGCCCTGGGACGTCGCGTGCAGCTCGAGGTTGTAGACGCCGCGGGCCTCGAGCCACGCGATCAGGGCGTTCATGACGGCGCGCGCGAACCCGCGCCGCTGGTAACGCGGCTCGGTCGATACCCACTGCACGTAGCCCCAGCGGCCGGCCGGCGTGTTCGGGCCCGGCAGACGCTGGATCACGGCCGCGGCTCCGCACGCGGCGAGCGCCCCCGCGTTCTCGGGATCGTCGACAACGAAGACGACGACCTCGTCGCCGCCGAGGCGCTCGGCCATCACTTTCATCGCGTTCTCGCGCCACTGGTGCCCGGTCGCATCGAGCCCCATCGACGTGTACATCAGCGCGGCGAGACGCACGACCTCGGGCGCGTCGGCGGCGGTTGCGAGGCGTGCTCCCATGCCTGCCATGTTCGACGACCGCCGTCCCGTGAGCAAGGAGGTTTCGCGGACGCGCGGCCGTCGAGCGTATGGTTTGCGCCGTGACCAACGCGTTGCACGAACCTCTCGAGATCGGCGGCATGACCGTGCGCAACCGCCTCTACCGCGCGCCGGTGCTCGAGGGCGCGGGCGACGGGCCCGACGGGCCGGGGATCTACAAGGAAGCGTTCGAGGAGAACGCGCGCGCCGGCGTCGGCCTGATCATCCAGGGAAACTCGTGCATCTCCGAGGAGGGGCGATCCTCGCCCGGGATGTCGCTCGTCCACACGCGGGTCCGCACACTCGAACTCAAAGAGGTGACGAAAGCGGTCCACGCGCACGGCGGCCGGATCATCTTGCAGATCGGCCACGCGGGCATCTACGCGATGGAAGGATGGCACGAGACGTACATCCGCACGCGGAAGGGTCCGCTGATCGCCGTCTCTCCCCCGCCGATACACATCAAGCCCGCGTTGCGCGGCGTGCCGATCCACGTGATGTCCACCGCCGACATCCGCGAGATGGCAGAAGCCTTCGGCCGCTCGAGCGCCTGGGCGCGCGAGGCGGGCTACGACGGGATCCAGATCGCGTCGTCGAACGCGAAGATGATCCACCAGTTCCTCTCGCCGTACTACAACCGCCGCGACGACGAGTTCGGCGGCTCACTTCGAAACCGCGCGCGCATCCTCGAGCTGCTGGCCGAGCGCATCCGCGAGCACGCCGGCGCGGACTTCCCGCTGACGGTGAAGATCCCGATCGGCGAGGACGCGCCGGTCCTCGCGCGGCACACGACGTTCGAGGAAGGCATCGAGCTCTGTCGGATGGCGGAAGGTTTCGGCTACCACGCGATCACGCCGGTCGGGCTTTCGATCTTCCCGCACGGCTCGCTGTGTCGCGGCGCCTACCCCGGCTCGGTCGACGACACCGACGCGATCAAGAGACGTTACGCGGAGGCGCTCGGGGGCTCGAAGTTCAAACTCGCCGTCATACGGTGGGGATACCGGCGCGCGGCGAAGCAGTACCCGTTCGCGCCGGTGTGGAACCGTCCGTTCTTCACCGCCGCGAAGAAGGCGGTGTCGGTTCCCATCTTCGCGGTCGGCGGGATCCGCACGCTCGACGAGTGCCTGTCGATCCTCGACGCCGGCGAGGCCGACATGGTCGGGATCGGCCGCCCCTTCTACGCCGAGCCAGAGCTGCCGGCCCGCCTGCTCGCCGACGACCACGAGCCGGCCTGGTGTGAATCTTCTAACCGCTGCCTCCCGCCCCAGATGCTGGGGATGAAAGCGCACTGCTACAACCCCAACGTGCAGCGCAAGCGAGCCGCGATGCGGGCGGCCGCCCGCGACTCTCGTTAAGGGGTTCCCCGAGAGGGTCCGGCTTCGTAGACTGGCGGTTCGTGGGGGGATGCCGTAACTGCGGGGCCGCGCTTCCGGACGGTGCACGTTTCTGTCCGGCGTGTGGAACGCCGACCGCCGCCACCCCCGCTGCTGAGGAGCGCAAGCTCGTCACCGTCCTGTTCGCCGACGTCGTCGGCTCGACGAGCCTCGGCGAGCAGCTCGACGCCGAGCGGCTCAAGGAGGTCATGGACTCGTACTTCGGCGCGATGCGCGAAGAGATCGAGTCCACCGGCGGGACGGTCGAGAAGTTCATCGGCGACGCGGTCATGGCCGTGTTCGGCGTCCCCGTCGCGCACGAGGACGACCCCGCCCGCGCGCTGCGCGCGGCGCTGCAGATGCGCGAGCGTCTCGCCTTGCTGAACGCGGCGCTGACGGCGTCGCACGGTGTCGCCCTCGAGATGCGGATCGGGATCAACTCCGGCGAGGTCCTCGCCGTCACCGAGCCGCGACCCGGCGAAGCGATGGTCGCCGGCGACACCGTCAACGTCGCGGCGCGGCTGCAGCAGACCGCCGAGCCCGGCCAGG